>JAYTTC010000395.1:0-5646 GCA_043745255.1 Verrucomicrobiales bacterium | reverse complement strand
GAGGGAAACCGTGCGAAGGCACGCCAGCCGTAGTTCTGTAGCGTGGGCCGTATCGGCCCATCCCCCGCCCCGATCGTCCGATACGGACGACGCTACAGAAGATGGACACCGTGCGAGGGCACGCCAGCTGAAGTTCTGTAGTGTGGGCCGTATCGGCCCATCCCCCGCCCCGATCGTCCGATACGGACGACACTACAGAAGATGGACACCGTGCGAAGGCACGCCAGCTGCAGTTCCCTGTTTTACGATTTGCTCCTCGGCAGCCTCCGGCCCTACCTTCTCCTCCATGAAGCAATGGATCGCGGACTACATTCAGGCCCAGAAAGCGGCACTTGACTCGATTCCTGTGGCAGCGGTTGAACAGGTGATTCAGAAGCTGTGCACGGTCTGGAAAGAGGACCGTCAGGTGTTCGTGGCCGGAAACGGGGGTAGCGCCTCGAACTCGTCCCATTTCATTACCGATTTGGGCAAGGGTGCCTCCGACAAGCTTCCAAAGCGTTTTCGCTGTCTTTCGCTCACTGACAACGTGTCCTGGATCACCGCTTTGGGGAATGATTACTCCTACGCGGATGTGTTTGTAGGCCAGCTTCAAAATTTCGCGCGCAAGGGTGACCTCTTTATCGGTGTGAGTGTCAGCGGCAGCTCTCCGAACCTGGTCAAGGCGATGGAATGGTGTCGGCAGAATGGTGTGGAAACCATCGCCTTGGTGGGAGCCAAGAAGGGGAAGATGGCCGAACTGGGCGATCATGTTCTAGTCACGGACTCGGTGCACTATGGTCGGGTGGAGGATGCTCAGATGGGGATCCTTCACATGCTCTGCTACGCCTTCATCGAACGACCCGAAATGGTGAAGTAGGCGAATATCGAAGCGGGAGATCCGCAGTCATCGCGCGCGGATTCGCCCCCTTATCCGTGCCGTGTGACCCGCCCTCGTCCCTATCCGCCGCAGTTCCAATGCCCGCGACCGATCATATTCGCAGCAAGCTGAGCCAGGTGCCCCACAAGCCCGGCGTCTACCTGATGAAGGATAGGCTCGGGACGGTGATTTACGTGGGGAAGGCGAGAGACTTGCGCAAGCGGGTGAGTCAGTACTTCCATCCGTCGCGACGCATGGGCTGGGATTTGAAGTTCAATGCTCTGGTGGATGCGATTCACGACTTCGACGTTCACGTCGTGCGCAGCGAGCCTGAGGCCATGCTTCTTGAAGGAAAGCTGATCAAGGATTTCCATCCCCGATACAATGTTAGTTTTCGCGACGACAAGGACTTTCTCCTCTTGAAAGTGAATCTGAACGACCCGATCCCGCGATTCACGCTCACTCGGATGAAGCAGGAGGACGGGGCTCGTTACTTTGGCCCCTTCGCCAATTCCGGCGCGATTCGTAGAACGCTCGCCTTGGTGCGTCGCCAGTTCAATCTGCGAGGATGCAGGCCGCTCACGCCAAACGAGTCGGATTACAAGCATTGCCTCTACGCGAATCTCAAGTTCTGCACTGCACCGTGCATCGGGAACGTCAATCGCGACCAGTATCTGCAACAGGTGACTGCCGCGTGTGATTTTCTCTCGGGCCAATGCACCGAGCTGGCCGAACAGCTGGACGCGGAGATGCGCAAGGCCGCCGCCTCACAAGACTACGAGAAAGCGGCTCAGTTGCGCGATGCGATCTCCGATCTTCGGAAGAGCACCAAGAAGACCAAGGAGTTCGCCCGCCTTCCACGCAACCTTCCCGTGTCGCTCGATCCGGAGAGAGATCTGGTCGAGTTGGCGCGAGTGCTCGATCTGTCCTCACCGCCTTCGCGGATCGAAGGTTTTGACATTTCCAATATCAGCGGGACGTTTGCGGTGGCGTCGTTGGTCAGTTTCTGGCGTGGCCGTCCGGATCGCGTGAATTACCGGCGATTTCGAATCAAGACTGTCACCGGACAGGACGACTTCGCGTGCATGGCTGAAGCGGTTCATCGCCGCTATTCACGATTGCTTCGCGAGGCTGCAGGCGATGTCGCCCGAGGCGAGGAGGAGAGCAGGGGAATCGCTTCCGAGTTCCAGAAAGTGGTGGATGAAACAGCGCAGCGCGTGCGGCGGGCTCCGGCAATTCCTGACGCACCGGAATCCCTGGACTCGTCCGGTAACGCTTGGGAGGAACTCGAGGGCGGCGAGCCTGGAGAGGCAGAGAATCCGTCGAAATCTGGACCGTCATCCTCCCCAGGGCGACACGGGGCACGTTCCAATCTGCCTGACTTGATTCTAATCGATGGAGGTAAGGGACAGCTCAACGCAGCCGTCGCTGAACTTCAGAAGCTTGGCCTGGGGAGTATTCCGATCATCGGCCTGGCCAAGGAATTTGAAGAGATTTACCGGCCTGGCATGCCACTGCCGCTGCGGTTGGGACTCGACTCTGCGGCGGTGAAACTGCTTCAGCGAGTGCGCGACGAGTCCCATCGCGTCGCGAATAGTTACAGTGCGCAGCTGCGTTTGAAAAAAATCTCAGAGAGCATCCTGGATGAGTTCCCTGGGATCGGAGAGGCGCGCAAGACGGCGTTGCTGAAAAAGTTTGGATCGGTTCAGCGATTGCGTCTGGCCACTCTGGAGCAGATCGCCGAGGTCACCGGGTTCGGCGGGAAGGCGGCGGCCGAGCTGAAAACTTTTCTCGAGGCGCGCCAGGCATCCTCATGAGACGTTCCTATCTGATCCTGCTGGTGGTGTTCAACGTCTTTTGGGCGGGGATTCTGTCGGCCAACCTGGAGCTCTCCCACCACCTGACCTACACCAGTATCGTCACCCTGCGTTTCGCCATCTCCGCGCTGGGTTTCTTGTTGTTTTGGCCGTGGCTCCCGGGTCCTTCGCCTCGCGGATGGGCTCTGTTGCGGGTCGCGATCATGGGCGTCGTCGTGTTTTGTCTGGGACAACGGCTCCAGGTACTTGGAAACACGCTCGGAACGGCCGGGAATTCCTCCGTTCTCATGGGATTTGAACCGATTCTCACTTCGGTGGCCGCCGCAGTCTTTCTTCGCGAGTCGGTTCCACTGAACCGCTGGGCGGGATTCGCGCTCTGCCTTGCCGGTCTGGCACTGCTCAACAGGGTGTGGAGCCCGGATTTTCACTGGACTGGGTTGGGGGCGAGTTTGATCTTCGTCTCTTCCTTTCTCTGCGAATCGGTCTACTCGATCATGGGGAAGCCGCTCGGCAGTCAGGCCAGCCCCTACAAAGTGGTGGCGATCAGTCTCGCGGCAGGAACAATTTTGAACCTGGGGATTGACGGACATCGTTCGCTGACCGAGGCCTCGCACCTCCCACTGTATGGATGGGGGTTGCTACTCTACATGTCCGTATTGTGCACCATGGCGGGATACGTGCTCTGGCTGCTGATCATCGCGGAGACTCCGGTCAACCTGGTCGCTATGACCATCTTCGTTCAACCGGTGGCTGGGGTGGTGATCGCGAGGGTGTTCCTCAGTGAATCGCCCCACTGGGGGCAGATATGGGGTGCCCTCGCGATCGGCGCTGGACTGATGCTTGGCTTCTTGAAGGGAACTGAAGGAAGCGGCGTGGTGGTAATTCAGCCTGGGCCACCGGCCCAGGTATCAAAACAAAAATCCCCTGAGGGCTGAAGGCCCGGCCCTATCACCCGCGTTGATAGATCGGACCTTCAGCCCTCTAGCGTGTCGATGGACGCTGCTCCTTGGGCGTTGCCCAAGGCTGGGATGGAACGGGCCTTTGGCCCTCAGGAATGTTGATCTCCGCAGTCGCGGGCTGCGGACGAAAGCCGGAGCCGATAGTCCTGTCTGGGATGGCCTTTGGCTCGTCGGACTTCAGCGCCAACGGCGCGGCCTCATCCCAGCCTGGGGCAACGCTCCTGACCCTCAATCCAAAAGCTAAAATGAGAACTGCTGCAAATCGGCCAGCCGATTTCGCCCGCAAGACGGCGGTCGGCGGAGTTAGGATTCGTTGCGCGGTAAGCGGTAAAAGCCTACTCAATTTGCGAACGTCCCTTTAGTGTCCCCCCAATGATTGAGTTTCGACATCGGCGACGTCCGTCCTTGCGAAGCTGGGCCTTGGAAATGGGAGGACTTGGCTTCTGTTGCATGGGCTTGGCTGCGCTGGCGCAAACCGGCGTCGTGATGACTCGCTCTGGCGAGCTCTTGAAAGGGGAAATTCGATTCGAACCTGGACAGGCAAGTATTCAACAGGGCGATGCGCCTGCAAAAAAAATCTCATCGAGTGAACTCTCCTGGTTGCGATTTCAGCGATTGAACCTCCCGGAACCCACGCTCTTGGAAGGCGAGCAGCGCGGCCTTCTGACAACCCGGTTTCCCGAGGAAGGTTTTCGCGGAGTTCCTGTCACATCGGTGGAGTCTCAAATCCTATTTCCGCTCCGTTCTTCCCGCGCCGGCGACACGAATCTGGGCCCATTCAGCATCCGATGGGAAGGTCAGCTGATTCCGGTTGTTGAAGGGATGCACCGTTTTATGCTGCGTGGAAGCGGCAACGCTACGCTCTGGATCCAGTCACAGATCGTCTGCCGACAGGTGTCGACCCATGGACTGCGACAATCGAGTGCGGCCCTCTATCTGGATGCGAATGAGCGCTACAACGTCGTCTTGGAATGGAGCCAGCCTGCCGGAGAGGCGATGATGCATCTGGATTGGGAAGTCGTCGGCCTCGGCGTTGAATCGATTCCTGCGAATCGGCTGACCCATCAAGCAGACACCTCTCCTCGCTCCGACCTGCTGCACGGTCTTCTCGGGACCTATTATGGAGGCTCCGATTTTAGCAACCCGCGTCTCCAGCGGATCGATCGAGCCATCGATTTCAACTGGAGAAAGAGAGGCCCCTATCCCGAGTCTGGCGTGGCAGAGCGGTTTAGCGCCTCTTGGACCGGACAGCTGGTCGTTCCCGAGACCGCTTCCTATCGCTTCTCCGTCGAGTCCGAAGGGGGTGTAAGGTTTTTCATCGACGGCGAGAAGCTATACGATCGATGGGAGGATTTTCCCGACACCGCTGTCTCGGTGGCAACTTTCCCCACCTCCATTGAGACTGGTAAGCCCCATGTGGTGAAAGTTGACTTCTTCAACGAGATCTCGCGATCCAGGCTTAAGATCGAGTTCTACCAGGATCCAAAGTCCCGACCTCTCAAGCTGGCCGAGTGCCTGAATCCGGATCTCCCCGCAGAGCGATCGGAGCCATTTTCGAGCCACGATAAGGAGATACACGCGCTGCGGGTCGTCCCGGTAGGAGTGCAGCTCACCGGTGGTTCAATGCTCGGTGTTCTTCCGGATTCTGCGTCCGCATCTTTGCTTCGCTTCCGCACCAATGGATTGCTCCGGCAGCTGCCAGTGGACGCGGTGGCTCGGATTCAGTTCGCGGAGATTCCGCCGGAACTGGAGGTTAAATTTGATCCACAAAGAGCGGGCGCTTGGCTGCACAACGGCGATTTCCTCGAGGGCGACTTTCAGGGAATGGACGAGCGCGAAGTGCGTCTTGGCTCTATTCTGTTCGGGAACCGAGGGGTGGAGCGCGATCGTGTGCTCGCGTTGGTCCTGCGTTCCTCTGTCTCAAGTTCAAAACCCTGGGGGGTCGTGCTGCGTGACGGGTCTGTGCTTCGTCTGGATGAGCTGGTGCTCGAGCCTGGATCTGTCTCCTTGCGAG
>JAYTTC010000394.1:0-5650 GCA_043745255.1 Verrucomicrobiales bacterium | reverse complement strand
GGCTTTACCGTCTTGGGGGAGCATCTCTGGCGCGGGATGGTGTCCACTTTCCAAGGGGTTCTCGGTCATCTCCACGAATTTCGCATCAGCACCGAAGGTCTGCAGCACGATCTGGTGAATGCCCTGTTTTCCGTGGCGATGATGGTCGGTCCCCTGGTGCTGACCATCATGGCGGGCGGCTTGTTGGCCGGTGGGCTCCAGAGCCGATTTCAAACCTTCTCCGAAGCGCTTCGAGCCGACTGGGAGCGGGTCAACCCGGTCGAGGGCTTCTCAAAGCTCTTCTCAATGCGATCCGCAGTTCCCACTCTCCTGGCGATTATCAAGCTGTCCGTGATGGTGGCCCTGACCTACGGGCAAGTGATGAGAGTGCTCAGGGATCCGATATTTTCCTCTGCCGTGAACGTGGTAAGAATTACCGAGTTTCTTGCCCAAACTGCCGTGGCGATCACGGTCCGGGTAACAGTTGCCTTGTGCCTCATCGCCGCAGCAGACTATGGCTACCAGTTCTGGAAGAATAAGCAGGACCTGATGATGACCAAGGAGGAGGTCGACGACGATCGGAAGAACACCGAGGGGAATCCGCAGATGAAGTCGTCCATGAAGCGGCGGCGTCAACGCAGCAGTCAGCGGAAGATGCTGCTGGAGGTGCCCAAAGCGGACTTTGTGGTCACGAACCCCACCCACTTTGCGGTCGCCCTCCGTTACGATCGCAAAACCATGAAGGCTCCCACGGTGGTGGCCAAGGGAGCTCGCCTGAACGCCCTGAAAATTCGGGAACTGGCGCAGCGCCACCAAGTGCCGATCATCGAAAACAAGCCCCTGGCAAGGATGCTATTCCGCTACGCCAAGGTGGGTGGCGAAGTTCCTGCTGAGTTCTATGCGGCAGTGGCGGAACTGCTCGCCTATGTCTATCGGGTGAACCGTTACCGCTACTATACCGAGCAGAATCGGCAGCAACCCTGATGGATTCACGGAGTCTACGATGGCGAGTACCCAATCGGCCGTAATCCGGCTTCTGCGGCAAGCCGACCTCTGGTTCATCCTGGGGTTGTTCGGCACGTTGATGCTGCTCATCCTGCCGGTGCCGTCCCTTCTATTGGACGTCCTGCTGGCGATGAGCATCGCGCTGTCGCTGCTCATCGTGCTGGTGATCCTCTACCTGCGCGAGCCTTCGGACTTCACCGGTTTCCCTACCTTGCTCCTGGTCGCGACTCTCTTCCGACTGGGGTTAAATGTGGCTTCCACGCGCTTGATTCTGCTTGATGGTTTCGCTGGGAATATCATCCAAGCGTTCGGCAACTTTGTGGTGGGAGGAAATTTCGTCGTCGGCTTGGTGGTGTTCCTGATTCTGGTGGTGATCAATTTCGTGGTGATCACCAAGGGTGCGGGTCGCATCGCCGAAGTGGCCGCACGATTCACCTTGGACGCCCTGCCTGGCAAACAAATGGCAATCGACGCGGAACTGAACGCAGGGGTGATCGATGAAGTGGAGGCCAGGCGCCGTCGGCGCAAGGTCGAACAGGAGGCCGACTTTTACGGAGCGATGGACGGTGCCAGCAAGTTCGTGCGCGGGGATGCCGTGGCTGCCATCCTAATCACCCTGGTCAATCTGGTCGGCGGTTTTGCGGTGGGCATGGCCCAGCGCGGACTGAGTATTACCGAGGCACTGCGCCAGTACACACTGCTTTCAATCGGTGACGGCCTGGTTTCTCAAGTCCCCGCATTGATCACGTCCACCGCGGCCGCCATCCTGATCACGCGTGCGGGTGCTAAGAGCGATCTCGGGCATGAACTCGGATCCCAACTGCTCTTCTCACCGCGCGCCATGGCCATCCTGTCCGCCATGCTTTGCTTGCTCTCGATCGTGCCGGGACTCCCCATGGTTCCCTTTCTTCTCCTGGGCATGATCTCAGGCTTCATCGCCTATGCCACGATCCGATGGGGTCCGCTTTTTCAGGAAGCTCCCTCGACGGGTTTCCACGAGGTCTCCAAGACCGGAAAGTCCGCAAAGGGTGCCGCGGCGGAGGGAACCGTCGCAGCGGGTGCGACCTCCAAGACGAGCGGCGCGGCGGAGAAACTGGAATCGCTGCTCACGCTCGATGCCTTTCAGATTGAACTGGGCTATGCCCTGGTGAGTCTCGCAGATGTGCGGAAGGGTGGAGATTTACTTGAGCGAGTGACCGGCGTTCGACGCACTTTCGCCCAGGACTCTGGCGTGATCATCCCTCCCATTCGCCTGCGCGACAATCTGCAGCTCTCTGCGAACGAGTATCGATTCATGCTCAAGGGGAATGTGATCGCAAAGGGGGAGCTGATGCCCGGCTACCTTCTCGCGATGAATGCCACGCAGAGCAAAATCAGCCTGAAGGGCGTCCCGACGGTGGAACCGGTCTTCCAGCTTCCCGCCACTTGGATCACGGAGACCGAGCGCAAGCCCGCCGAGTTGGGAGGATTCACTGTGGTCGACGCCGCCTCGGTTCTGGTCACCCATCTCTCCGAAGCGCTCAAGAGGAATTGCCATGAGATTCTCAGTCGACAGGATGTGCAGTCGCTTCTGGACAACCTCAAACAAACCCACGCAACAGTCGTCAATGAGTTGATCCCCACTCAGCTGAATGTGGGGCAAGTGCAGCGGATTCTTCAGAATCTGCTCGCGGAAGGAATTTCGATTCGAAATCTGGCGGGTATTCTTGAGAAAGTCAGCGACTACGCCGGGGTGACGAAGAATCCGGACGAACTTTCTGAGCACGCCCGTCGTGCCCTGGGTGCCCAGATCTCCCGTCCGTACCAGGTGGACAACAATCGAGTGCGTGCCGTCACGCTCGATCCACGTCTGGAGCAGCAGATCGCGCAGTTTGTTCGCCACACGCCGAACGAGATCACCATGGCACTCGAGCCCCGCTTGGCGCGCCACATCGTTGACACCCTTTCACGTCATTTACAGCAGCTATTGGCCTCGGGCTATCCGCCGGTGGTGCTGTGCGCTCCGCCGATCCGACTGGCATTCCGTCGCTTTTTTGAGGCGACCTTCAACGACTTGACGGTTCTCTCCTACTCCGAGGTCCCCTCTAAAGTAGATGTGATGAACGCCGCTGTGATCCCGGCGCTCGCCGAAGCGGCGTGAACCGTGAGTGCTCCTGCAACCCTGCTGCTGATTTGAATGGAGATCATACCTTTTGTTGCTCGTTCTGCCGCTGAGGCGTTCGCTCGCATACAAGCCCAGATGGGTCCAGACGCGGTGGTGCTGAATGTGCGCCAGTTGCCTGCTCGAGGGATTGCCCGACTCTGGCAGAAGCCCCAAATCGAAGTGCTCGCCTGCCCGCCAGGCATGTTCCGCTCCTCGGCCCCGTCAGAGGCTCCGGTCGCCTTACCTTCCCATTCCGCCGATGTAGCCCCCTCTGCCGGCACCCGCCTTGTTTCCTCGCCTGCGCACGCTGCTGAAACGGGCCTGAACTCTTCCTCCACCCATCCCAGTCGGTGGAAGGTGGCCTCGTTACTGGGTAGCGCTGGTTTTCTTCCCTTGGTCGCACAGCGCCTCCTTGACGATTTGGACCTGCATCAAGGGGAGCGCCCTCCCGCGACTCTCCAGGAGGAAATCGTGCTCCTCCGGGAGACGCTGCGGCAGCACTGGATGATCAGCGGGCCGATCCAGCGGAAACGTCCGCAAGTGCTGGTGGGTCCTCCAGGCTCCGGAAAAACCACGCTTCTCTGCAAATGGCTGACCAAAGTGGTGCTGATGGAGGGCCAGCCCGCGCAGGTGTATCGAATGGATGGACCGACAGCCAACACCGGCGAGACTCTCAATATTCATGCCGAAATTCTTGGGGTCCCCGTGACGCGTGGGGAGCCCGGCCATGAAAAAACCGCTACAGGCGAGTGGCGGTTTGTCGATCTACCAGGAGTAGAGGGGAGGGATTTGACGGCGATAGGCGAATTACGCCGGTCCTTGGACAAAATTTCCGGCGCAGAAGTACATCTTGTGCTCAATGGTGCGTACGAGGTGTCGGTTCTCCTCGCGCAGATCAGGGCCTTTTCTTCTCTTCCCATCAGCGGACTTATGGTCACTCATTTGGACGAGGAAGCACGTTGGGAAAAACTGTGGAATTTAGTGCTTTCAGGCCCAATTGCACTGAGGTTCTTGAGCGCTGGGAAGCATATTCCCGGCGAGTTTATGGAGGCGAATCCTGATCGGGTAAACCAGCGATGGCTGGGGGGGCGATGAAGCGATTCCGGACAGTTTCGAGGGCCATCGTTCTTCTTGGCAAATCATCTGCTAAACAACCGACCGTGCCGCAAACCGTATGAAGCTTATGATGATCTCCGGGGGTTTTTTCGGGTTCGTCATGAGCATTGGTTTCGGGCTGAACCAGGAGGACATCTCCTGGCCGGCGGTGATCGGGCGGGCCTGTGTGGTCGCCCTCATCGCGGGATGGCTGCTCCGGTGGTGGAGCTTCATCTGGCTGCAGAGTTTGCAGGTGGCAAACCAGCAGCGATGGGAAACAGCCAAGCTCGAAGCCGAACGTAGAGCTGCCGCGGAAGCGAGCCCCGCGCCGGCCCAGTCCATCGCCGCCACACATAAACCATGAAATCCGCATCCACCCCGTTCACCCCGTTGTCCCAGCCCGCGCCGACCCTCGCTGTCGCCGAGTCTCGCGCAATCCAAGCCGCCCTTTGGAAAAGCTATCGGAAGCCCAATCCCGAAACCTCGGTGGAGAATGAACTCATCCAGCAATACCTGCCGCTGGTGAAAACCGTCGTGGGCCGTCTCGCGATGACTCTCCCACCTCATGTGGATATAGAAGATCTTTTTAGCGCGGGGATGGTCGGCCTGCTCAACGCGGTGCGTCACTTTGATCCCAAGATGGGAACGGTGTTCGAAGGGTACGCCCGACTCCGCATCCGCGGCTCGGTGCTGGATGAGTTGCGCCGCATGGACTGGGTGCCGCGCTCCGTTCACGTGAAGTCCCGCGAAGTGGAAGCCGTCATGCGCCAGCTTGAACAGAAAAAGGGTGGCATCCCCACCGACGAGGAAATGGCGAAAGGACTCAACGTCACCCTCCAGGGATACAACGAGATCCTGGAGCAGATCCGTCCTGCCACCTTCGTCAGCCTGGATGCAGCCACCCATTACGACGTCGATGATGGAACCGGCCAGAACGAGACCATCGCCGACACCCGGCAGGCAGAACCCGGTGATGATGTGGCCAAGCGCGAGTTGGCCCGACTGGTCGCCGCCCGTTTGGAGTTACTCCCCGACATGCAGAGGAAGGTGCTCGCTCTCTATTATTTTGAAGATCTTCGGCTTCGCGAGATTGCCGAAGTTTTCGGTCTGACCGAATCGCGTATCTGCCAGATCCATGCCAAGGCAATCATCGCCATTCGCTCCGCGATCAATAAATTGGACTATCGCAAAACTGAGCAGATGGCGGCGTAAGAGCTCATCGCTGCAAGACTCATGTTCGTCATCATTGGCAGCCTCATCGTTCTCGGGTCGGTTATCGGGGGATTCCTGATGGCCGGTGGCCATGTCGGCGCCCTCTGGCAGCTCTCTGAAATGGTCGTGATTTGCGGAGCAGGCCTGGGCTCCATGGTCGTTATGGCCCCAAAGGCTGTGCTGATTTCGATGTTCAAGAAAGCTCTCGGCTGTCTG
>JAYTTC010000393.1:0-5689 GCA_043745255.1 Verrucomicrobiales bacterium | reverse complement strand
TCGATCGGAAAACCGTTACCGAACACACACGCTCTGGTGATGGATTCGTGGGGGCGACTGCTTCCTGTTGGCGTCCCTGGCGAGCTGCTCATCGGCGGAGCGGGGCTCGCGCGCGGTTATTTGAAGAGGCCGGAGCTCACGGCGGAAAAGTTTATCGCCCACCCATTCCGCAACGAGCCAAACGAGCGTCTCTATCGAACGGGAGATCTGGTGCGATGGCGTGCGGATGGCAATCTTGAATTCCTGGGACGCATTGATCACCAGGTGAAGATTCGCGGATACCGCATCGAACTCGGCGAGATCGAATCGCGACTGGCGCGTCATCCTGGGGTGAAGGCGGGGGTCGTGATTGATCGCGAGGATACCCCGGGAGACCGGCGGCTGGTGGCGTACTATATCGCGCTGGATCCGGCTCCAACGGTGAACGAGCTGAAGCAATTTCTGAGCGCGGATTTGCCACAGTATATGGTGCCTGCGGCGTGGGTGGCGCTCAGCGCATTCCCGCTGATGCCCAATGGAAAGCTGAACCGGAAGGGACTTCCGGCTCCCACCTACGAATCCGCTCCTCTCAACACGAGCGCCTCCCCTCCTGCGGATGAGCTGGAGCAACAGATCGGCGCGATCTGGGAGGAGGTGCTGGGGGTGGATCGGGTCGCGCGAACCGATAGCTTTTTCGAGCTCGGAGGACATTCCCTGCTTGCGGTCCGGCTCTTCAGCGTGATTCAGAGTCGACTGGGTCGCAATATCCCGCTCGTTGCCCTCTTCCATGAGCCCACCGTGGCGGGCCTCGCCGACTGGGTTCGACAGCACGGGGACACCAGCGGATGGTCTTCTCTGGTACCCATTCAACCCAACGGCACTCGACTCCCGCTCTTCTGCGTCCACGCGGCGGGAGGCAACGTTCTGTTCTATCGAGACCTCTCCAAACGTCTCGGTCCAGATCAGCCTTTCTATGGGCTACAGCCGCGCGGCCTGGATGGAAAGCATCCCTATCTGGAAACGATTCAGGAGATGGCCGCACACTACATCAGCGAGATCCGCACCGTGCAGCCGCGCGGACCGTATTATGTCGGCGGAGCTTCCTATGGCGGAACGGTGGCATGGGAGATCGCGCAACAACTGCACGCCGCAGGCGAAACGGTGGGGATGCTGGCGGTATTCGACACCAATGGCCCCGGGTATCCGCGTTACCAACCTGGAGTCAGCAAACTGAGACTGAAACTGTATCGGACGCTGCAACGCATCCAGCAGCATTGCGGAAACCTGTGGCTGCTTCCCAAGGGGGAGCGATTGGCCTATGTCGTGCAGAAAGCCAAGAAAGCAAAACTCCAGGTGCGGCGCGCGGGGCGTCGCGGGTTTCGTCGCCTGAGAATCAGACTCCATCATCTTCTTGGAAAGCCATTGCCGGACGTGCTCCGCCAAACACAGCACGCCATCCAGAAGGCCTACGACTCTTATGAAGTTCAGCCCTATCCAGGTCGACTGACCTTATTCCGAGCAAACCGCCAGCCCTGGGGGGTTATTCAGGACACCCATCTGGGGTGGAGCGCTTATGCCCTCGGAGGAGTCGAAGTGGTCGAAGTCCCCGGCTTTCACGGCACCGTGGTGATGGAGCCCTGCGTCCGGTTCCTGGTCAAAGCCATGGCTCCCTACATGCCACCCTCGAATAGCCGAAAAATATAGCAAGCTCCCATCGGCCTCTATTAAACCCTTCAGGGAAATCCTGTGGCGCAAGGCGTCACGCTATCCGAGGAATCTATCGGCCAGGGGTGGCAGCGGAAGAAGAGCTTTCGATACCCCTCGGGATTGGAGACGGTGTAGCTGAAAGGATCCAGTGGAATAGGGTTGAGATAGAACGCGCACCAGTTCGCCAGATCCTCCGAGGCTTCCACCAAGAATCCCTGCTCTGCTAATCCCTGGATGAGCACGTCTTTTTTCGGGTCTGACGGGCTGTGCGTCACGGACAATTCAAAAGGCACATCGACGTAAAGATTGGCCACCATACCAGTCACCGAGCCCATGGCATTGCTCAGGATGATGGAATAGTTGCCGGTATGTTCAGAGCCTGCGCTAGGAACAGTGAACAAAGCCGAATTACCAACGGTGAGATCACCGTTGAGCAGCCACTGAATTCCGCTCACTGGAGGTATTGCGGTATACGTGGTGGGCAGACTGAATCCCGTCCCTGCGGTGACCGTGTTGGTGATCGGTGGTGCAGGCGTGAGGAGGTGCGGCAGCGCTCCGCAGCGCCAGTTCAAAACAGTCTGGCCGGTGCTCCCGTCCGCTGAGTCCACGAACGCGTAGTAGGCCGTGCCTGGAGTTCCGGTAAACTGCACCAAGCTCGAAGATCCGTTCTTGTCACAATCCACATACTGAAACTTGAGCGGAGGAATGCTGCCCAGCGCGTATACCGTCAGGGTGGTGTTATAGGAGCTCCCGATCGTGTCAATGATGAGATCGGCCTGCTCAGCGAGAACGAATGTTTGGAACCGAGAGAAACCGCCCACTCTTCCACAGGGAGGAGGTTCGCTGAACTGTGTACTGGACCCGTCGGTCGTGAAGATCTGAGTGCCCATAGTGCCCGCGGCCACAGAAACGGTCGGAATGCCCGCAAGCTCGGGGAACCCACCTCCCGCGAGGGTCGGCAGCGTGAAAGGCACGACGGGAGAGAAATACTTATCCTCTGTGGGAACACGCGGAAGATCACCCAGCTCCAAGCGCGCGGGATGGCTCTCCACGGTCAGCCTGTCCGCACTGGTCACGAACACCGAGTAGAGACCCACCTGGGGACGATCCACTTTGCCAAGAGTCAGCACATTCTCGATTCCTCCACGGATGGGCCGTCCATTGAAAAGCCATTGATAGCTCACCGAATTGGCGGAGGCTTTCACGGCAAAGCTGACCTCGGAGCCCGGGACCGCCGTTAGGCTCGCTGGATGCGTCAGAATAACAGGCAGCAATGCATCGGTAGATTGCAGCGACCAGCTAAGGAGGAAGTCACCGTTATCGGCACCGTAGCCATCCACGGCAATGGCGTAAGTCAACTTGGGGTTCGCGTTAAATCTTAATTCGCTGGTAAAGAAGGCTCCTCCATCATCATCGCTCTCGACCCGCCTGAGTCCGTCGACAGCAGCCCCAGTGTAGACCCCCAGCAACGTATCAAAGGTGCTCCCGCGGGTGTTGAAGGTGGCGATTCCGCCCTTGATTGGCGTCCACTGGAACCACACCGAGTGCCCGCCCGGATTGCCAGCGTGTTGGGGCTCCTTCGACTCGCGTGTCGCCGTCCGATTGCTTCCGCGGATAACCCCTTGTGGCGCGGTTCCGAGATCGAGTCGATCAGCAAAAGCATCGGCCATCTTAGAGGTCGGAACTTCAACAATAATTCTCACCGGCGCACTCACCGTCGCGCCGTCTTCGTTCACCGCCACGAGGGTGTAGAGTCCGCCGTCATCCAGAGCTGTGGACGTGCGCAAGAGCGACGGAAAGGTTTCCCGCGGGATGTTCATTCCATTTCGCTTCCATTGCAGCTGCAGCTGTCCAGAGCCGGTGACCGATGCCGGGAGCTGGAATGACTTGCCCAGGGGCACCAAAATATCCGTGGGCGCATCCACGATAACCCGGGGAGGGAAGGCAACGATCACATAGCTGCTCGCATAAGCGGAACCCGCGACATTGGACGCAATGAGCATGTATGAGCCCTGATCGGTGGTTTTCACGGCGCTCAACGAGAAGGAAGAACTGGTGGCTCCGGGGATCAACTGCTCGTTGAGGTACCACTGATAGCGAATCGGAGAGGTGCCCAACACCGCGGTCTTCAGTGTGAGCGGCTGCCCGAGTCGAATCGATTCGGACTGAGGAGGAACAGAGACAAACCGTGGACGACCGACGTTCGGCGCGCCAGGAGTCGCGCGGTCGACGTTCTCGTAGAAATTTGCCCCATCGGGAAAGCGCGCTTCAGCGTGGAAAGGATCACTGGCCTTGCTTGTCACTTGGCTGATCACCAGACCGGTCGGAAACAGAAGCTCGAGAGTGAAGGCGCGCGAGGGAAGGATGAATGGCGCGTGCAAACTGATGCCGTCGGTATCGTTCAAACCCGGCTTAGCATCGGCCCACACTCTCAAAAAACCATGCGCTGGAATTTTGCGTCCTTTGGGAATCGCGAACGGCATCAACTGAACGTCGCTTGCAATCATCAGCATCAACATGCCGCTCAAATCCACGGTCTTGGAGCTGGGATTGTAGAGCTCGCACCACCCGGGCTCGTTCCCCGGATTCACGTACCACTCATTGAGGATCACGGTCGGCACGACGCTGTTGGCCCCGCCGGGGCTGGGATGAATTAGCAGCTGGAATTGCACGCCGCCGGTGGCAAGATGTTCCACTCCGACCGAGAGATCCGGCCCGGATCCAGGGTAGTCAAAGTAGTCAACGACGAGGGGACGCCCTCCCACCAGCTTGGAGAGTGCGATCGACCCACCTGAGGGGTTCAGCCGGATGCCGGAATGCAACTCGCTGCGAAGGGTCTGCCGAGGCTGACCATCCATCCAAACAACCAAGTATTCTCCGGGAAAAACCGCCCATCCTGGAGGGAACCGCCATTTCATCAGACGCGAATATTCATCCGTAAGCGCGAAGTCATCCAGGGCGACCGTCACTTGTCCGGGATTGAACAGCTCCAGCCAGGAATCGGTTTCGGACGCGCCGTCATAGAGAGTTCCACGGTTGTTGGTTTGGAGCTCGGTGATGATCAGAAGATGAAAGTCGGCATAACCGGGAAGCAAAGATCGCGGCGCGGTGCCCTGAGCGGAAGCGGAGGGACTCGACCAGACGACACACGCCACGGCCAACAGCAATGCAAAGGAACTGAGACTTCCAGGCGCGTCCGGCACCCCAAGTAGCGTTCTCATAGTTACAACAATGTCGTTTTCAAGCGATCCTCTCCGGGCCTACGTCAATAGATAGTCCCCAAATCAATACGTCGGTTAGAGACCGGATCTTTCAACGCATTCCCAATTTCCAGGAAACTCATCTCCCCGGGCAGAGAGCCAGCGCCTAGGCACAACAGGAAATCCACTTATGGACAGGGTATTCAATACGCCACGGAGGCTCTGCGGGCAAGCAGCGAATCAGGGGGTATTGGAGGGCTAAGAACGAGGAAAGGAAGGACTAGCGGCCCGTTTGGATCCGCATGGAACTTAGGCCCGAAGGCATGCCTGGGACATCAATACGCAAGCCGGAATCCACAAGACCGCCGCGGGTCACATCGAGGATCCAGAGTTTTTGCTCCGGGTGGGACTGAACCACCACATGACGGCCATCGGGAGTGAAAACCGCTCCTTCCGGAATTCGTCCCACCTCCATCACCTGGCGCCGTTTAAAGCTCTTTCCTGATCGCTCGAGCAGAACGATCTGTCCGTGCTCCGTTCGCCAAGGATCGGTGGGCAGAAGATTGGATCCGTTCATGATCACGGCGATCAGAAGCTTTCCATCCGGACTTAGATCCAAGGTTTCAGGTCCGGTGCCGAGGGCGATGAAGTCAGTGGCCCGGGCTGGATCGGCGGTCAGATCGATGACCGTCAGAGCGTCTTTGTCGCCGCCGTTCCCAGCCCCCTCACCGGCTGTGAGAACCAGCTGAGAATCCGGAGTGACCAGCACTCGATACGGGCGTCCGTAGGTGGAAAATTTTCTC
>JAYTTC010000392.1:0-5696 GCA_043745255.1 Verrucomicrobiales bacterium | reverse complement strand
GAATATGCTTCGGCTCGCGGTTGAGGTCCATCAGCTCAGGGGCGCTGCTCTGCATTCGATACGCCATCTCGAAGGAGTTGATCCGGGTGGCGATCTCCGGATCCCCCACCACATCGATGTGTTTTTGATTCAGATGGCGGATCGTTTCGATCGAGTCGCGTTGCATCTCCGCGTCCACTGCCTTCGGATTCGAAAGATAGAGCACCGGATCTCCAGCATTCCGAAACATCACGCCCTGGTGGAGCGACGGAAGAAATCCATTCCCCCAGTTCGAAGCCCCGCCGCTGGCGCCCTTGGCTCCCGTGCTGAATACGACGTAAGCGGGAAGATCGGTCGATTCGCTGCCCAGACCATACGTCGCCCATGATCCCATGCTGGGTCGCCCAAACTGCTGCGACCCAGTGTTCATAAAAATCTGAGCTGGCGCATGGTTGAAGGCGTCGGTATGCATCGATTTGATGATCGAAATATCGTCCACCACGGAGGCCAAGTGCGGAAGCAACTCCGACACCTCCGAGCCGCTCTGCCCATGCCGTGCGAATTTGAATTTCGGTCCCAGCAGGGTGGAACTTGGATTGATGAACGCCGTGCGATATCCCTTCAGCAATTCAGCAGGCGGAAGCTTCCCATCCCACTTGGTCAGCTCGGGTTTATTGTCGAATAATTCCAGATGGCTCGGAGCTCCGGCCATGAACAGATAAATGACACGCTTCGCCTTGGCCGCGAAATGAGGCTGCTTCGGTTCCATCGGATTCACCGACGCGGGCGAGGCAAATCCCTGCTCGCGCAATAACTGTCCCAACGCAAGAGACCCCACGCCCACGCCGCATTGCTTGAAGAACCAGCGTCGCGCGGTCAGACGAGGATCTTCGAATCGAGGGAGATGGCTTTGACAGTTCATGGCAGATTCATTCTTTGGTGATCGCTTCGTCGAGATTCAGCAGCACCCGCGACACCACGGTGTAGGCAGCAAGCTGCGTCGGAGTCGTGCCGGGAGGAAGCTTGGGCAGGACATTCTTTCCCGTGGCGAGTTCGTACGAGTTTACCCACCCCTCGGCGATCCGCTGCTTCTGATGATCGAGCAGGCGACGGAGATCCGCTTGTTCAGCCGGGGCGGGCCGTCGGCTGAGCACTCGACGGAAGGCATACAGAATTCGGGCCTCGTCGTCCGGCCCTCCGTCGGCCAGCACCCGAAAGGCGAGGGCCTGTGCCGACTCCACGAACAGCGTCTCGTTGAGAGTGGTGAGCGCTTGCAACGGAGTGTTCGATCGAGCGCGTCGAACGCAGGAAAAATCCCCGTTCGGAGCGTCGAAATTCTGGAGCACCGGATACGGGACAGACCGAAACCGGAAGGTGTAGAGCGCTCTCCGATACCGATCCGGGCCGCTTGCCTCATTCCATGTCTTCGGACCATAGCTCGCGGGAGGCTTGAACAAAAAGTCGGGCGCCGGAGCAAAGACGCTCGGACCGCCGATCGCAGGATTCAACAACCCGCTCGACGCGAGGGAAACGTCCCGCACCAGCTCCGCCTCGATTCGGAATCTCGGACCCCGGGCGAGCAATCGATTGTAGGGATCTCGAGAGTATAAATCAGGATCCACACGACTCGCTTGCCGATAGGTCGCCGAGGTTACGATCAACCGGTGCATCGCCTTCATGTCCCAGCCGCGGTCCATCAATTCGCACGCCAGCCAGTCCAGCAACTCCGGATGCGACGCCGCCGGGCTCTGCATTCCGAAATCCTCAGCCGTCTCCACAATCCCAATGCCAAAATAAGCCTGCCAGGCCCGGTTCATCTGGACGCGTGCCGTCGTGGGAGATTTACGATCTACCATCCAGCGTGCGAAGCTCAGCCGAGTCAGATCCGCCCCCGTCGGGAGGGGATTCAGAAAGGCCGGCGTTCCGGCCGTCACTTCCTTGTCCGGTTTCAGCCAGTCGCCCCGTGTGAGCAGTCGGGTGGATCGCTTCTCATCTCCCGGAAGAACTCCCGCCCGCGCCACGAAGGTCTGAGTGGGATTCCCCTCCGGCCACTGTTTCCATAGCGACTCGATTTTTTTGTTGGCTGTCTCAAATTCTGCGACCGTCGTGCGCCAGTAGCTGAATACCGCGGCCACCTGGACGGGCGTTCGACCCTCGCGCGGCAAGGCAAGAATCTCACGCACCCTGGCAGGCAACGGATCTGCGATCGCATTGGTAGCCGGAGTTACCGAGAGCCGGAAGCGACCGAGATTGTGGTTCTGATTGTCATCCGAATTCCACCCCCCGTGACTCTGTGTCAAACGGAAGTTCAGCACCGCTCCCTTGGGGAAGGCGATCGGCTTCTCGGGCACGAAGACTGCGTTTCGGGGTTGGTTCCTCTGACCCGGTCCCGCGTCAATACCCCAGGCGGTATTGTCTTTGCCATCAATGGCGAACTCCACCGGTCCGTAAGGTCGCCGCTTTCCGCTTCGGTCATCGAACTCAGCTTCCAGATCCTTCTCCGCGTTCGAAAAATCAGCCGTCGCTTTCACGAACTTCACCTTCACCGTGTTGGTGGGGTTCTCGATGTCCTCCGCCTCGACGGAGAACTCGCTGAGCGCCGCCATTCCCTTGATCGATCTCCCGGGGCCGTTGCAGGGCAGATTGGCGTCGGTCAATTGCTCCAGACGAAACGCACCAATAGAGGGAAGACTGTTGGTTCCGCGGAAATGAGCGGTCCACTGGGTCGGAGCGTAACTGGCCGCTCGAATGGATTTATCCGCGGAATAATAGTAGCGCTCACCGTTGTCTCCCGCATTGCGGCACTCCACGGGTGTCCACTCCGGCTGGTTTCCTTTCACCGACGCCTCCCACTGAGCCATTCGCTCTTCCCAGCCCGGTGTCGTGTGACGCAAGGACTCTTCTAGATCCCGCATCTCCCGCAGCAAGGTCGCACGCTTTTGTTCTTCTTCCACGGTATAGGCGATCTGCGAGGCCTCATGATCGTTGTTCAGAAAAGCGAACATCCGATAGTACTCCTCTTGACTCAGGGGGTCGAATTTATGGGTGTGGCACTGAGCGCATTGAATGGTCAGTCCGAGCACGCTCTTCCCGATGCAGTCCATTCGATCGAACATGGCATCCATTCGGAACTGCTCCGGATCCACGCCTCCCTCCTCATTGAGCATCGCGTTGCGCAGAAATCCGGTGGCCACATGCTGGTCCTGGGTGGCGTCGGGCAGCTGGTCCCCCGCGAGTTGCTCGATAATGAACTGGTCGTAGGGAAGATTGCGGTTCAATGCCCGGATGACCCAGTCTCGATAGTGCCAGACGAATCGTGGCTTATCTTTTTCAAACCCGTCGGAATCGGCATACCGCGCCGCATCCAGCCAAAGACGCGCCCATCGCTCACCGTAGTGGGGCGACGCCAGCAGCCGATCGACCTGACGACCGTAGGCCTCAGACGAGTCGTCGGCCAGGAACGCGTCCACCTCCTCCAAGCTCGGGGGTAGACCGACAAGATCCAGGGAGAGCCTTCGGAGCAGGGTCACCTTGTCCGCCTCGGGCGAAGGCTTAAGCTGCCCCTTCTCCAGGCGAGCAAGAATAAAAGAGTCAATGCCGGTGCGCGGCCAGGTCGATCCAGGAAGTAGAGGAGGCGTGGGACGCACCGGTGCCTTGAAAGCCCAGTGTTGCCGTGGATCCTTCCGAGTCGGGGACTCCGCGGCATTCCCGTCTGTCGAGCAGGTGAGCGAGGCCAGCACCGAAGCCAGGCCCAACCATTGGATTCGAAGTCGTTGGAGTGCGCGCATGATGACTGGGTGTTTCTTGCCTAGAATTGACAGCACAGCCGCGCGGTAGATTCAATGGAAGTTTGCAGTGGCAAAAACCTCCTTCCTCTCCGCCTCTCAATGCAGCCCGCGTGTCCTGCTGCGGTTTCTGCTTCGGTAGCGTGGCGGCGTCGCGCGATCCGGCCGTCTACTGCGGATCAGCGACCCTCAGCTCGGCTCTCAATCGAAAGAACCGAACGGCGGAAGCGGAGGCATCCACGTTCACTTCGAAGTGTTCCAGGACTTCGCCTACCGGATCACCAGACCCCGTTGGCTGCTGAATCGCCTTCCATACCGCTCCGATCGTCTGCCCCGGCATAGCGGCCTCGGAGCCGAGGGAAACCGATTCCTCGAGGGTATAGCGTCGTCCCTCGCTCAGCATCGCGCTCAGACGAAGCAAAGAGCGGGTGACCGACTCGATATGCAGCTCTAGTTTTGAATTCGCATCACTCGGATCCGTGTTGGCCAGATACTCATCCCGATTGCTCACTCCATCTCCGTCCGGATCCTGGGAACCGGTCGCCGACAGAGAGCCGAAGTGCCAGAGTTCCCATCCATCAGGAAGTCCGTCCTCATCGAGATCTTGAGCGAGCGGCAAGGTTTCAAAGTCGCCCTTGAAGACCAATGCGAAGGGCTGCGGGCCTTGAACAATCTGATGGGGCCAGACGGAGACCTCGAACACCTCTCCGGCTGTCGGAGTGACCTTCACCTGTTCCACGTTGTTCAGCCGATCAAAGGATCCTCCCTCCACCGAAACCCCATCCTGCAGGTCGTTCCCTCGATAACGATGCGTCTTGCTTCGAATCTGAAGATCCAAGTCATTGACCAGATGCCGATCGGCTCCGGCGGATGCCGGATAATCACTCCAGACCAGAGTGGCCTGGAGAGGCAGGGCCGCCGATTTCATTCGCAGGTAGATCACATAGGGAAATGCGGGCGTCCCGGCAAAGCCGTTGGTTTCATCCAGCACCCACAGTCCTTGCTTGGAATCGCTGAGTCGCAAGGTGCTGGAAAGATTCACTCGACCCCATCCCTGATCGCGGGAAGGTGGCGGACCCGATGCCTGAGCCATGGGAACACTCGCGCTAATCAGGACGGCTTTGACCAAGGCGGCACTCACTCTAGGCTGCTGTTGCAGGAGCGATGCGCTGCCACTGGGATAGAAGCCTTGAGCAAAATAGTCGCGCACCAGAGCTGCCATTCCCGCAATCAGAGGTGAGGCAAAACTGGTGCCTGATTGCGCCGCCGGAAAACAGTTTCGACTCCGGATATCACCGTCGCTCGCAGCGGTGCGAACACTCTGACCTGGCGCGGCGAGATCAGGCTTGAATCGTCCGTCGCTCGCCCAACCCCGGCTGGAAAAGAACGCCATGCGTTCCTGGGCTGAACCGGACTGCGTTGCGGCCACACTTAACGCATTTTTCGCCACCGACGGACTGGCGACGGTATCCTCGATCAAGCTGTTGCCCGCCGCGCACACCACGAGAAATTCCGGATGCATCCAAGTGGCCAGATCCAGTTCGCGGCAGGGTTGTGAGTAGGTGTTCTGGTCAAACTCTTCTTCGCGGTCGCCCCAGCTATTGTTGTGAATGGTCGCTCCCTGATCGTAAGCCTGGATGAGCGTGGTGAAGAAATTGGTGACCGGGCATCCCAACCCAATTAAATCGGAACAGCTATCCAAACCCACGAAACCGGCGTCCTGAATGATCAGCTTCGCCCCCGGCGCCATCCCGTTTGGAATCTGGGTGTCGAATGGCGCGTTGAGATCCGAACCGGCGATGCACCCCGCGACACCTGTCCCATGACCATAGTTGTCCCAGGCTGCCGGGTTTGCTGGGTCATCCCCCGAGTACAGAAAATCCACCGCGATCACTTTCCGCATCTGGAGATCGACGGAAGTCCCTCCGACGC
>JAYTTC010000391.1:0-1566 GCA_043745255.1 Verrucomicrobiales bacterium | reverse complement strand
CACGATTCCGGTGATTGCGCTGCCCGTCCGAGCAGGCGTTCGAATAATTCCTTGGGTAGGCCTGCTTTAAGTAATGCTGACTCCAGATGCCAGATATCCTCAACGTGTCGCTTTATCTTTTCCATGTTGGCGAATGCTTCAGTGGGCTCCATTTTCGCGATGGATCCGAGGATCTCGCGGGCCAGCCGAAGGACAAAGTCCGTCTTGAACATCACGAGAAAAAATCTCAGCAGCGCGGCGGCGGACTTTGACGACTCAATCACACCCGACCCTTGCGATGGTTCCCGACTTGCCCACGCCAACATCCGGCCTACGAAATCCTCTGGAACTCCGATTTCCAGCAACAGGCGGCGCAATTCACTCACGCGGTGAAGCGTCCTTTGTTCCTGTTCACGCTTTGTCACCTTTTGGAGATCTGCCAAGCTGAGGTCTGATGCCTCCAGGGAACCTTCAAGGTTTCGAACGGGCACATCCCGTTGTATACAAGGAAGTCTTATTATAGCAGGAGCACTTTTTATCCTAGCAGGATGAAATTTGCGTTTTTTGGGGCTGTGCGTATCGGAATCGGCGGACGCAAATAATACGTCATGCAAGCGCCCCCTCGTTTCCATGCTCGGCTGCACCAGCTCTCCCGTGGCAACTGCGACATTCTCGCTCTCATCCCACGCGATAAATGCCGCACCTTCGCAGAGGACATTGTGCTCCTTGGCAAGTTTGATGGCCTCGGATTTGAGCCCCGCATCAAGTAGCGCGGTGATCCGGTTTTTCGCCCACAGGAGCCGGACTGCCTCGTTGCCTGTCTGGACGGGCGCGAGCGAAACACGATGTTCCCGTCCATCCGGAAGCCGCCCCGTGATCTCCAGCAAATCGCGCTGGCCCTCGGAGCGCAGCGGAAGCATCATGATCTCGCCGACATGCACGTCCGGCAGCGACGCGAGCCCGCTCTCCCACCGTCCCGCGAGTTTGAGATTCGTCAGCACCGGCCTTCGCATCCGCTCACCAAGTGCCGCCACCGTGCCGGCGATGTCGTCGTCAGGGGTCTGCAGCCAGCATCCGCCGCGATGGCATCGTGCCAGCGCTTTTAGGAAGGCATCGTTCACCGCATCATCGATCCCGAAGGCGTGGACGGTAAGCTGGGGGAATCCGTCGAATGCCTTGAGCACCTCGGTCTCGTTGCCCACCTGTCCGTCCGTGATCAGAATGATGGTCGGGTGACGCCCTTCGGAATGTCGGCGGATTTGCGCCAGCACGTGGGTTGCGGCGGGCAACAGTTCCGTTCCGCCCGCCGTTCCGAGCGCCTTCATGTCGGTGAATCCGCGGTCAGCCAAGACTTCCGAAGCCCGGATCGGAGCCTCCGCGAAATCGAGGAACTCCGATTCAAACAGCGTGATCCACACGCGATCCTCAGCACCCAGCAGCCGCACAAAACCTTGGAGCGCCTCGCAAGTGCATTCCCACTTTTTGCCCGCCATGCTTCCCGAGCGGTCCACGAGGAAATACACATCCTGCGTGAAGCCCTCGGTCACTTTCACGTCCTCGGGCGCACGCAGTTGCAGCAGTCCGTAG
>JAYTTC010000390.1:0-5705 GCA_043745255.1 Verrucomicrobiales bacterium | reverse complement strand
CGGATTCGAGGCCTCGAACCACTACTTTTATATCCCATTGGATCTAGCCGAAAAGGTCATCAACTGCCGAGACCTGCTCGACCGCTGGCTGCCCGAGGTGAAGCGCAGCCTGACTGGACGAACCTGAAAGGAACCGTGGAGAGCAGGCGCCTTATTTACCCAAATATTTTGCGACCGCCTCGACTCGTGACCGCACGTGCAACTTTTCGTAGATGTTCCTCACGTGAGTGGTGACGGTATGCACGCTAATACCCAACTGATCCGCGACCTCCTTGGCTCGATATCCTTTGCTCAGTAGGAGCAGAATCTCCGTCTCGCGTCCGCTAAGGGAGGCATCGGCAATCTCCCGAGGAGGCTCTTGCTGGAAAGTCTGCACGACCATGCGAGCGACCTGACTCGACATCGGCGACCCTCCCGCATGGAGTTCTCCCACCGCCTGCAGGATCCTCTCCGGTGCCACGTTTTTCACCAGGTAACCGGAGGCCCCTGCCTGCAGTGACTCGAAGACGCGCTGGCTGTCCTCTTCGATAGTCAGCATGATAAATTGAGTTTTTGGCAGGTAGCGCTTCAGTTCGCGCACGCATTGAATGCCACTCATGCGGGGCAGGTTGATATCCATAAGTGCGACGTCGGGAGGATTTCCAGGCAGGACCCGCAAGGCCTCCTCGCCGCTGCCGCACGCGTCCCCCAGCTTAAATCCAGGGGAGGAATCAAAAAATTCGGCAAGGCACTTACGAATGCTCTCGTTGTCTTCTACCAAAGAAACTCGAATGCTCATAATTTCTGCCGTTGAAAGGATTTCATAGGGATATGGAGGGTGATTCGCGTCCCGCGTCCCTCGGATGAGGTCAGATCGAACACTCCTCCTAGATCACTGATCCGCTGACGCATGTTGGCGAGGCCATTTCCGATGGAGGAGGAGTTCGTGCCGGCGCTTGGGACGGACACCACGAAGCCCGTTCCATCATCGCTCACGCTGACGCTCAACACGCCCTGCTCCACTTCCAATGCCAATTGAACAGAAGTCGCGGATGCGTGTTTCACCACGTTGTTCAACGCTTCCTTGACCACCAGATATAGGTGGTGACGAGCCGCGGCGGGCACCATGAGCGCGGGCAGCGGATCGGATATTGCGAGACGACAGCTCAGCCCAGCATTGGATGTGAAGGTCTCCGTGTGATGGCTCAAGAAGCGCGCCAAGCTTTCCACGTTATCGCATGCCGGATTGACGGCCCAAATCACCTCCCGCATTCGGTCCACCAGGCCGCGTGCCGTTGTGGCAATAGCCGTCAACCGGGGTTCCCATGCGGTCGTTGAGGCACCGTGGTATTTGGTCAAATCCAGTTCGAAGGCGAGTCCGGTGAGGCTTGCGCCCAGGTCATCGTGGAGATCACGCGCCATCCGAGCGCGTTCCTGCTGTAAAGCCTGCTCCTGTTGAAACTGCAGAATCCGTCGCTGTACTTGCAGCCGGTATCCTTGAATGCCCGCAGCCACGCCGAAGACGACCCCGACGCAAAGCCCATAAAACGGCCAGGTTTGCCATAAATGCGGAGCCACGGAGAGGGCAAACAGGACAACTCCCTCCGACCACACTCCGTGGTGATTGCAGGCCTTCAGCTCGAAGCGGTAATCCCGCGGTTTTAAATCGGTATAGTAAGCGACTCGATCCTGAGTGGGTTCACGCCATTCTCTGTCTAGACCCTCCATCCGGTATTGAAACCGAACCAGCCTCGGTGCCGCAAAGTTCGCCGCAGTAAACCGAACTTCCACAACCCTCGCTCGGCCAGCGGCCAACGCATAGGTCCGCCCACTCGGCCGCGCTGAGGCAGAGGCTCGAGCCGGTCCCGGAGTTTCGGACTGCGCGTCAACAGCCTCAGAGCTGCCAGCGTGGTCTCCAAGAATGACCTTTCCATCCGCCGTGACAGATTCAAGCGTCGGCCACGCAGGATGCTGATCCGGATCGATCAATTTGGGATCGAGAACCACGAGGCCCGCGGTGGTCGGGAACCACAACCTTCCATCCTGAGACCTGCACCCGGCGGGCTGACTTTCTCCATTGGTTTCTGCGCTTTCCATGCCATCGGCTGTGCCGAATGCTGCGACGCGCGCGACGGAGGACCGGCCTTCCATGACCGAGATCAGTTCTGCACGGCTGACCCGATAGATCCCCTGCAGTCCGCTCAGCCACAAGGAGCCCAGATCGTCTTCCAGAATCTGATTCACCAGATTCTCATGCAGCCCATGCGATCGAGTGAAGTTGAAAAAGCGGCCGTCTTGCCGACAGCTCAAACCGCTCTCGGTGCCCAGCCAAAGCCTTCCCTCGAGGTCTTCGTGGATTGCCCAGACTCGATCGCTGGGCAATCCATCCTTAATGCTGAACACCTCGCAGAGCCCCTCGTGAATGCGAGCCAGACCCGAGCCATTGCTGCCCAGCCAGAGAGTCCCGGCGTGGTCTTCAAGCACAGCTCTGACGCTTCGGATCGGCCAGGCGTTCCGCAGCTCAAGCCCTCCACCTTCCTCCCCGGATATCACACCGACTCCACGCTCGGTTCCCACCCACACGTTTCCTCGATGATCTTCATAGAGCGTCCGAATTCCGGTGCTCTTCAGCTGCTCCGCAGAGAACCTTGGCTCGATGTCTTGTTCTGCAAGGAGACCCATTCCATATCCTTCCTGGGCGAGCCAGACCCGGCCCTTCCTATCTTCCCAAACTGCCCGGGCCCCTCGCTGCCCACCGCTCCCTGAGGTGCGCCGATCCGTGACCCGGCCCGCCGTGATGGAAGCCACTCCCGAGCGTGTCCCCACCCAGACGGTTCCCGATGGCCCTTGTTGCACGGACCACACCTGATTGTCAGGCAGCCCATCGCGCGTCGTGAACGTATGAATCAATTTGGGCCGAAGTTGAAACAAGCCATCTTCCGTGCCGAACCAAAGCGCGCCATCCTGATCTTGGGTCATGCAGACCAGCGAAACCCCACCCTGTCCCGCCAGGCGGATCGACTCGCCCCGACCTTCGCGGATGCGCCAACACCCGCTGTCCCCATCATCACACCAAAGCGCTCCCGATTGATCTTCGAACAGCAAACTGCTCTTGGTCGTCGTGTGCGGAGGACTGAGAACATCCCGCCAATCGTCGTTCTCGAACACCACCAGTCGACCCGCCGATCCCACCCAATACCGACCGAAACGGTCCCCCGGCAAGACAGCTCCCCAAGGCACACTCGGAGCGCCGCGGGGAGCCGATAGCTTCTTCAACTCACCGGTCGTGGACAAGAGTAGCACTCCTCCGCTCATCACCACCGTGAGGCTGCCATCTTTGTTTTCTCGAAGTGAACGAATGGATTCGTTCTTCCCCAACCGGATATCCGTCACCGCATAAAACCGGCCTTGATGACACCGTGCGACGTGGTGGCCAGAATGCATCCATACGCCTCCCAGTCGGCTAGGCAGGAGCAACCATACTTTGGGGTCCGGAAGTCCGTCTTGGGTCGTCAGAGTGGTAAACGCGTGATCGCGATAGCGAATCAATCCGTTCGCCGTGCCGATCCAAAGATTGCCCTCGCCATCCTCAGCCAGGGCATTGATGGCATCATTGGCCAGCTCCGGAGTGTTGAACTTGTCGAACACGGTGAAACGCACTCCATCGAAGCGCGCCAATCCGAACCACGTCCCTGCCCACAAATATCCATCTCGAGTCTGAGCGAGGGCCGCGATGCGGTTCTGAGGAAGCCCGTCGTCCGTGGTCCAGCGGCGAACCGTAAAGGAATCGGTAGAGATGCCGGTCGCCCCCTTCACTGAGACGGAGGCCAGCCAGCATATTGCCAAGATCCTCCACCCGATTCGAAACAGGCAACGGGCGGAGGACGACGCAGAGTCTCTTTGAAAACAGCACTCCATGCAGTTTTCAAAGAGACTCCTCCGTTGGTCGGTGAAGGTCATGTGACAGGCCCGTTCATACCCGAACACCCGCGAACCGGCAATGCGGCGGCGCACCCTTGAGTTTAGAGGATGCTTTGTCGCGTTGAAGTGCGTCCATTGGAGGAGGTCGCGAATGCGGATTTGAGATTCATTCCCCAATCGGTCCTCTGGCTCGAAGGAAGCGCATCCTGAGAGTGGGCATAAGGGGCAATTCTTGGAACGAGTTGCTCAGCGTGACGCTTTGCCACTGCACCCAGGCCGGGTGTGCTAGAAGAGACTCGGTGCTTTCCAGCACGTACACCTGTCCGGGCTCGCCAAACAGGCTCAACGACATCGATCCTCCGACTGCCGTTCCCAAAAGAATACTCGGCTCAGTCGTCACCCGCTCGCGAGCGCGATAAAACGCGCTCAGCTCCTCCTCCTCCGGCACTTCAAAGAGTCTCAGGAAACTGATCATGGGAGAACGCCAGCGCTGTCGCCACGGCTCTCCGATGACCCAGTCCGCCGTCGATTCGAGATCATAGACATGCCCGGGCTTCCCATAAAGTGCGAGCTGGCGGCGGCCGTCCGCGCTCAGGATTGCTTCGAGCAGAGATTCCTCGGCAAGCACCACCACTCGGCCGTCGCGAATGATCGAGTTGGTCACTCGAAGATTGGCCGAACTCAGGGCAACGATCCCAACCGGCCGGAGCGGCACGAAGGCCGAGTGTTGATCCGGAGAGGTGAAAAACACCAGTTGCGCCAACTCTTGCGTGCCCTGCAGCAGCCGCCCGGGAGCGGTTCGGAATTTAAGAACAGCGTTGGTCGACGTCAGCTGACGCGTCGTGACCGACGCTAATACCGGGGAGACCGCCGTGAGAGAGACATTCGTCAACCGGTCCGGAAGGAACCCCACGGTAAATTCCAGATTCGTCAATCCGGCGCTGGAGAACAGCCGGATGCCGACCGCGCCATTCGTTCCGGCGCGCACCACAACCTCCCCAAGAACCAGCTCTAGGATGTCGTTCGCGATAACTTTAAAACTCTGGGCTGAACTGAGAGGCGGCACTCCATCATCGGTCACTCGCACCGTCACCTCATTCGAGCCGGGAACCTGAGCGAAGGCGGGACGCCATCGCAGGATACCGTTCGTCGGGTTGATCACCATTCCTGCCGGAGCGCCCGGGTCCAGTGAAAATCGCAGCCGATCCGTCGCATCCGGGTCGGTCGCCGCATTCGTAACCAGCAGCGTGCTGCCGAATCCTATATATCGGTCCGCCAGGGGTCCCAGAGAAGGCGCGTGATTGAGTGCCCTTGTTTCCCATCGGGTGCTTGCCTGTCCGGCCCCCGCGTTGCCGGCCAGATCCAAAACTCCTGCCATGTCCACGGTCAGCGTGTATCGGCCCGGCTCCGCCGTAAGCGTCGCGAGGCCTTGGACCCGGAAGACATTGCTCTCGACTGCCTGGATGGACACGGCGTCATCGATCAAACGAGAGCCACCGTCCCGCTGCAACGATACGCGCTGCAGATCAAACGTATTGGTCTGGATGTTCTCAGAGAACCGCACCGTCACGCTCTTAACAGGCGTGAGTCGCGGGTTCGGTGAGGGCGCCTCGAGACTGGCAACAGGCCGGGCCTGATCGACAAAGGCTTCGACAAAACTCTCCTCTGAAACATTGCCCGCCGCGTCGGTGGTGCGCACGCCCAGGCGATGAGCGCCGACGGAAGCGAGATTTAACCGACGCGTGAGCTGGGACTCGGCACTCAAGAAGGCTCCGTAGTCCGTCCCTGCCGCCGCGTCGCGAAGC
>JAYTTC010000389.1:0-5732 GCA_043745255.1 Verrucomicrobiales bacterium | reverse complement strand
ATCGGGCGGGAAGCGGCGGTGGACCTCATGGGCAAGCTGCACCTTGGCCGGGTCGATGTGCGACACCGACACCCGCCGCAATGATCCGTCTGGCTCGGCCAAATCGACAGTCACCCAATCAGCGAAAGACGGTACGGCTAAGGAGGCCACTTTTTGAAGCGTGCTGTCGAAGTCCACCAACACAGCGAGTGCGGCGCTGGCGTCGGCGAGGAATCGAGCGGTCTGCTCGGCTCGCTTCCGCTGCGTGACATCCAGACCGATGCCGATCATGCGGAGCGGGTGGCCGTCATCTCCGGGAAACACCTTGCCACTGCCTGCGATCCAATGAATGCCACCATTGGACCAGACGTTGCGAAACTCGATGGAAAACTCGCCGCTGCTTGCGAGGGCTTGTTGGATGGCGGCATTCACTATCTCCCGATCATCGGAGTGGATGAGTTGTTGGAAATGATCGAACGTACCGCCGAACGTGCCAGGGGCGAGTCCGTGCAGCGGCTCCAGGCTATCCGACCACTTGAGTTCGCCAGTGCGAATGTTCCAGTCCCACACTCCCATGCGTCCAGCGTCGAGTGCCAGCCGCAGCCGCTCCTCGCTGACGGCGAGCGCCTCCCGTGTCTGCCGGAGTTCGGTAATGTCCGTGTTGGTGCCAAACCAGTAGAGGATGCTGCCGGTTTCGTCTCGCAGCGGATTGACCCGTGTCAGGAAGGGGTGATATTGCCCATCCGCTGCCTTGAGCGGGAACACCATGTCAAATGGTTCGCCTGTTGTAAGGGAACGATTCCATCGCTCGACCACCTTCGGCAAGATATCCGGGTCGTGGACTGATTGCCAACCCCAGCCTTCCATCTGCTCCGGCGTCGTGCCGGTGTATTCGTACCAGCGGCGGTTGTACCAGAAGATGTGGCCGTCGGGTCGGGCCATCCACGCCAGTTGTGGAATGGTGTCGGCCAGCAGCCGCAGCTTTTCCTCGCTCTCCCGCAGTGCGGCATTCGCACCCCCCAACTGTTCGGTGCGCTCCTCGACCCTTCGCTCAAGCTCTTCATTTGCCTGCCGTAAGTCCGCCTCGGCCTGCTTGCGGGCCGTGATGTCCTGCATCGAGACGACGGCTCCCAGCTTCGTACCTTGATCGTCGTGAAACGGTTGCCCGCTCACCTGGACAGTTCGAGGCGGGATCCCCAAGGGAGCGATGACCATCTCGGCGTCCTGCACCCATTCTCCCTGGAGCGCCCGATAAAGAGGGACATCTTCCTTTGCCATCGGCGTCTGGCCGTCTGGCCGGTACAGGCGATAGCGTTCGGCCCACTGCTCAGGTGGAATAGGTTCTTCCGGCAGTCCGTGCAGCGCACGAGTGACGCCGTTGAACAGGGTCAGCACGCCCGCCGCATCGCAAGCAACGACGCCGGTTTGGACGTTCTCCAGCAGTGCATCCAGAAACTCGTTGGCCCGCACCAGTTCGGCAGTGCGTTCGGCGACCCGATCCTCCAACTGCCGGTGGGCATGGCGGAGCGACTCCTCGGCCCGCCGTCGTTGGCTCACGTCCCGTGTGAAGCAGCGAGTGTGGACGAATTCGCCGTCTCTGAACATCACGCTGGAGTCAATCAGCACATCTTTAATCGACCCATCCTTGCACCGGAGCCGAGCCGGGTAGTCATCCAGCTTTTCCCCCGCCTGCAATCGCTTGAGGATGTCGCAAATCACGTCGTCGTCGGCGTGGAACTCGGAAATAGGACGACCGACGTACTCTTCATGCGTGTAGCCGAGCATGTCGAGTTCCGCCCGGTTCGCCCGCAAAATGGTCCCGTCCGAGCCGACCCAATGCAGGCCGACCAGAGCGTTGTCGAAAAAATCGGCGAGTTCCTTTTCGCTTTGCCGGACCGTTTCCTCGGCGGATTTCCGTTTGAGGAACTGAGCGAAGCTTCCTGTCACAGTCCCCATCATTTCCAGGAGCTCATTGTCCGCTCCAAGGAGGCGCTTGGTGAAGAATTCGATGACGCCGAGCGTTCGGTCCCCGACGACGATGGGGCAGCCAAATGCGCTATGGAGGTCGTACTTAACGGCAAATGGAAGTCGTGGAAAGTTTCCATCCTGCATCACGTCGAGTATCCATGCCTGCTTACCGCTGGCCCACACTCGACCCGGAAGCCCTTCTCCCTTTTCGAACGTGCGGCTGCAACTGATCGTCTCAAACTCCGGCACCACCATCTCGGGCCTATGCCAGCTTTTCTTACAGGCAAGCGCCGTGCCTGTTTCGTTAACCGTCCAGAAAAAGCCCACGTCCCAGCCAAGGTTTTCGCATACCGCTTGCAGGACGCCGCTGGCCCCGTCTTCCACACTGGCCGCTTCGCTCAGAATCTGCGTCACAGCGAGCCGGGCGTTGCGATGTTGTTCTGCCTGCTTTTGCTCGCTGACGTCCCGCAGGAAGGCCGTGAACAGCGGCGGGCCATCGGTCGGGATACGGGTGATCGCTAACTCGACCGGAAACTCGGTCCCGTCCGCACGCAGCGCTGGGACTTCGAGCCGCTTGCCGAGGACCGGGCCTTCTCCAGTCGCAAGGTAAAGCGCCATGCCCAGTCGGTGTTGCTCCCGCAACAAAGGCGGGATGATGAACTCCGCAAGCTCCCTGCCGACCAACTCCTCCCGGCGATACCCAAAGGTTTTCTCGGCTGCGGGGTTGAACTCGATCACTTTACCTTCGTGGTCCATCGTGATGATGCAATCGAGAGCCGTCTCCAGTACGGCGCTCTTACGGGCCTCGCTCGCCTGCAACTCCTGCTCGGCTCGACGATGATCCGTCACATCCCGGAAGATCAGGACGACGCCGAGTATTCTGCCCTCATTGTCGTGGATTGGGGCAGCGCTGTCGTTAATGAGGCGCTCCGACCCGTCCCTCGCGATCAGAACTGTGTGGTTAGCAAGGCCGACGATGACGCCTTCGCGCAACACCTTTTCCACGGGGTTCTGAACCGCATTACGGGTTTGCTCGTTGATGATGGAGAACACGGCCTCAAGCGATTGCCCCTCCGCATCCGCCAAACTCCACCCGGTCAACTCCTGTGCTACGTTGTTCAGGAACGTCACCCGCCCGTGACCGTCCGTCGTAATCACGGCATCACCGATGCTGGCGAGAGTCACCCGAAACCACTCTTGCTGCTCGTGAATCAATCCAGCGTTTTGCTCGGCCACACGACGAGCAGTTGTCTCTTCCACGAGGCGACGAGTGTCCTCTTCTGATTTCATCTGATCGGTCAAATCACGGGTAACTTCTGTCGTTCCTTGGACCAGCAATCGAAGCTGATCGGCCTCGTGGATCGCCTTCTGCTTGTCCTGGAAGAGTTCAACGAACCCACGTACCTTTGCTTGAAGAACAAACGGCAACAGCGGCTTCATCAGGAAGTCTGCCGCACCGAGGGCATACGCCTTCTCAAGCGACGGACGGTCGATGTCTTTATCAGTCAGGAAGATGATGGGAGTGTGCCGGGATTTGTCGCCGTCCCGGATGAGTTTGGCGGTCTCAAAACCACCACTCCTCGGCATCGGCACATCAAGCAGCACTACGGCGAACGCTTCGTCCTGCACCCGCTGGATTGCTTCCTCTGCGGAGTGAGCTTCGACAAGGATGTAGCCCTGGTCTTCGAGAATCGTCCGCAACGAAAGAAGTTTGGCCGGTACATCATCCACCAGAAGGATGCTGACCTTCTCAGCAGTAGCGTCCACAAGTATCGACATGTTGTAACACTTTGCCGAGGAGGATCATAGGTTGAACCAGCATTATCGCAGGCGTCGAATGTCGAGCAGTGTGCTCAAAGTTTAATGCGGGCACACATCCTGCGAGTGCTGTAAAACGACAGAAACAGCCAGACTGTCTGAGAATTTGTATCATGGATTTCTGAATAGGGAAGTGTGGCAGGAAATTACCGCAGTTTCCATGCGAGCCAAAACCCGTTCACTGAGGTCGGGACCAAACTCACCGAGGCTTATTTGCCCGCGTCTGTGCTCGATTGTAAGTATCATTCACTATTTCTCTTCGCAGTTGAACACAATGGGAGTTAACATCGGGAAAAGTTTCAGTCGGTAGACATACCTCGCTAAATGGCGCGTACGCTTTCATTCCTGTCGCCTTCTTTCCCTGTCGTGTGAAACGTCGACAATTCTTTCCAGCGGCGGTAAAGATGAAGTGACACGGCGAGCCAGAGCCCGCTGAGCAGATACGCGCCTAAAGTGTCGCTGGGCCAGTGCGCGCCGAGGTAAATTCGCGAAAGGCCGACGAGCAGGACCGGCAGGACAGTGAGGGAGCAGATTGCCCGCCGCCTCAGGCTGCCATTCGACAGCAGCGCGTGAGCCGCGAAGAAGAAGAAGCCAAAAAAACACACATAAAATGTGACGTGTCCCGATGGGAAGCTCTCGTATGGCCATGAGCCGCGCACTTTTACATACTCCAGAGTAGGACGCGGGCGCCCGATCAGAGACTTCATAAGGTGGTTGATCAGTGTACCGCCGACGATTGAGACGAACAGCCCCGCAGCCTCAGTGCGGCGACCGCAGCCGAGCAGGATCAGTAACGCGACAGCGGAAATGATCGCCGCGTTTGGGCCGTCGCTGAAGAATGAGCTGGCTCGCATGAGCGCGTCCGTGCCCGGCAGGGAGATCGATTGCACGGCGACTGCAATTCGCTGGTCCCACGCGAAAAAGGCGTAAGTACGGGCATACAGCGCGAGGACGGCAAACGCAGCGAGTACCACGAGAAACAGCATCTCGGCTCGCCACAGTCTGCGAGCCGCCGTGAGCCGCAGTCGCACGTCCCCACCACGTATAGCAGACAAATTCGTCGGCTCGCCTGCGAGTACGCCAATGCCATCTTTCGCGGGCGACGCGTTGGGAGCTGATGGCATTCGCGGCCCGGTGCCTGCATTGCCAACTCCGTTGAATGTATCGTGACTGTTCATGCTTTTCTCGATTCCTGTCCGCCAATCATGCACCCAAAATTGTCCTCGGTCAGGAATCGACCGTTGATGACGTTTCTCACGGCTAGGCCGGGTGAGCACGCAGTCCATTGTTACGGATGGCCACCTTTTGGCACAGCGTCGTGAGAATCGAAGGGCACAACCTCGCTCCCGCATGTGAGACCAGGAACACTGAAACCTGCCTGGATGGACTCCTGAGTAGACAACGGGCCGTGCAGTGATGCCGTGCAATTTAGGTGCCACTCGCTGCGGCACATCTTTTGCAAAACGGAGTATTCATTGGTTCTTCACTTTTGGACGAAAGGTTGATTTATGTCACAGCGATCGGAGCACTGCCTGACGGGCGCGATGGCGGGATTGCTGGCAACGGTTCCTATGACCGCTGCAATGATTATCGGCAAATACGCTTTACCTCGGCGGAGCCAGGATTCCCTGCCTCCTGCCCAGATTACACGAAACGCTCTGCGAGCGATCGACATGGACGACGAACTGTCGCGCGAGGACGAAGTGACCTTGACCGCAGTGAATCATTTTGGATTTGGTGCCAGCACTGGTGCCTTATTTGGTTTGTTATGTGCACCTCGTTCAGCCGCTGGTGCAGTGACCTCGGGATGCATCTATGGAATCGGCGTCTGGAGCTGCAGTTACCTTGGCTGGCTGCCTGCGACCGGCCTATACCGCTCTGCGGTCAATGAAACGCCCGAACGGAACACGCTCATGATCCTGGCCCACATGATTTGGGGCGCGAGCCTTGGGCTGGCAACACACGCT
>JAYTTC010000388.1:0-1582 GCA_043745255.1 Verrucomicrobiales bacterium | reverse complement strand
ATTCGATTGCACGAAGCGCATCCGGGTCATCTGAGCCGGAGTGCGATGGTGGATTGGAGCGCGTTGCTTGGCTTGATGCGTTCGGCAGCGGACCAGGGCAGGGAGCCGTTTTCGGAGGCGGTGCGGGCGCAGGAGCGACTGTTCACCACCAAACCGATCTGGCTTGGTGTCGAGGAGTCGCTGAAAAACCCGAATCCGCCTTGCGGGTTGAAAACCGATGCCGAACGGGCGCGACATGTGCGGCGTCATGTACGCGAGTTCAAAAATTCCCAAGATGAATGGGAGCCGATGCGCGGTCCCCAGGTGTGCCAGGCTGGGACGGTGATGAGCCCGCGCGTTCTCGAGCAGCCCGTAACGGCGGAACTTGCTGCGCTCCCGCCAGGATCCTGGGTCACCGTGCTCAACAATCCCGCGGCTCTCGATAAACTCGGATTCGGCGGGCTAACTCCGGTGGAGGAACGAGACGGACTTAAGATTTGGGGACGGACCCTCACCGTGGCCGATGTGCTTTCGGACGGACGGGTTGTTCTGACGAAGTGGGCGCGACGGCTTACCAACTGGAACGGCCGGCAAACGAACCTCGATGTCTGGGAGCGCGAGGTAGTGCCGCTACTTGCGCGGAAACTCGCTGAGAAGAAGCTGCCGGTGGTCCGGATAGAACGAAATGAGTTGAAGCTCGCGGCGCTTTTGAGCCTAGCGGAGCAGCCATTGCGAGCGATTGTGGATCGCCACGGAGCTGCGCTTTGGCGTCCGGTGGAGAGACAGATTGCCCCGGAGGATTGCGGGCGCTGTACGCTGGTTCCGATTTGTCAAAAGCTCCCGACCTCCCCCGGGGTCGCGATGCTGTGGCGTCGGTTGGGCCTGGTTGATGCCGGGGGAAAACCGACGCGACGGGGAGCTCTGATGAGCTTCTTTGCCCACGGAGATGGACTCGCGGTCGCGGCTGCGCTCGAGGACGAGAGCTATCCGCTGGAGGAGATGATCTACGACCTTGCGGACCTGGATGCGGGGTTTCGATTCTGCGGCGAGGAGAATCGCTGGGCGGGCCGCCTGGCTGTGGTGTGCCATCAGGCCTATGGATTTCAAAGCATTCCCGGCTATCTGGAGAATGGGCTCCCGCCGAAGTATGGATCCGGCGCGGAACAGATCGTTGCTGCGGTACACAAAGATCCGCTCAGCAAATCACAGTGGGTTCGTCCATTCCTCGGGATTGGGGATATCGATCGAGTGATCATCGAATGGCGCAGCCGACTCCGCCAAATCACGCATTCTCCGCCCATGGAATGGCCTCGATGGACCTCACTTCAGGCGATGGCCAAGGCAATCCTTTTGCAAACCGAGTCTCCGACGTTAACCGATCTGCCGCCCCTGGATTACACCCAGACCAAACGAGTGGATCATCGACTTCAGCTTCGCAGGCATTGAAGTGTGCTCGGTCGCGTTGCCCCTATCCGAGGACGGGACGGCTGGAGCGCGGAGGGGCTGATCGGCTCAAACTACAAAAGGCCGCCGAGACCCTAGGGTGGGGGCGGGCACTCAAGCCCCGACGTGTTTTCTGATCGCTTCGGCGATGGTGGCCGAC
>JAYTTC010000387.1:0-5757 GCA_043745255.1 Verrucomicrobiales bacterium | reverse complement strand
GACTTTTTCCCAAGATTCCCGTCGCACCACCAAAGCTCCTACCAGGGGTGCCCAATTTAGCTCAAGCATGTGGGGAGCCACGGTGTCGATCTGGGTCGCAAGCGCAAAGAAAGGGGGCATCGGAGCTGAGGTGATGATGCCGGTCCCGAGACTGGAGAAAATCTCACCTGGCTCAAGCGACACCGGATTGAACCGCCCCTGCTTCCAGGCCTCAAACTCGCCCTTGCCTCCAGCCCAGGAGAACACTTTCAACTTTCGCAGATCATCAGGATGAACCACCCGGTGCTTCGAAAAAAATCGAACCCAACCCGAGTCGCTCCAAAACAGAACCACAAACCCTTTTGCCGTCAGGCGCTCCTCGAGCATCGGACGCATTTTTTCGGCAACGTAATCGACCTCATCCAGAGTCCGGAATGCCATCGGCATGCTCTGCAACGCAGTCACGGCGGGCTCGATCATGGACAGGCCAGTCGCGGTCAGAAGACCGGCGTGGAGATTGCCGGTGGCCATGGCGCTCACCATCTCCGGCTCAGTCCCCTGCCGCCCGTCGGGATACACGATCAGCTGGATCGACCCACTCGAGGCCTTCTGCCATTTCTCTTTTAGCAGCATGAGCTGCTTGTGGTAGGAGGTACCGGTCGGGGCCAAGGTGCCGACTTTGAGCGTCAGCTTCTTTTCAGCGGCTGCGGTAGGATAAGCCGCGATGAGAACGAGCGAGAGGAGTGCGTGAACGAGGATGCGATAGGCATTCATGGAGAGGGCTTGGAATGGGAAACAAAAAAATCGTCGACACGAGTCAGGAGCCAGCGGGCGCGTCGCTGCATGATCAGATTTTCAAGGCGCCATTCCGGATGGACATCGGGGTTTATTTTCAAGGCTTCCTGCAAATTCGCCTCGAACTGCGCGCGATCATTCATCGGCACGCAGACCGATTCGGCATACCCCACGTACGGTCCGGCGAGGTGTCCACCCGAAAGTGCCCGCGCTTTTTCGAAATGCTGCCGAGCGCGCGCCACGGCCTCGATCACGTTGCCAGGGCGAACCATTTCGTAGCTCACCAGGAAACTATGAATGGCCCCGTCACCCCACGTCTCGTCCAACGCGAGCGCGCGATCAATCATCGATTGAACCAGGGGCAGCTCACCGATCAACTCCGGCTGATCCTTGGACTGCGAGATTGCGGCAGCCCAAGCGGCACAGGTCCAATAGAGCAACGGGACATCTTCGCGCTTCAGGAGCGCCACTGCCCCTGGAGCGTTGGTTCTCAGAAAGGATTCGAACCCGGCGTGACGGGCTTCGAGCCCTCGAAGACCATGAGATCGACCGCGAAGGTAGAGCTTTCGGGCTCGCTGGCGAAAAGTCTCACTCGCCGAGTAATCACTCTGCTCCCGCTCGTCCGCCTCCTGCTGAACGAAGGCATACGCGTACTGAACAAATCCCGCTGCAGCAGCTCGACGCAATTCGATGTGTTTAGGGGCGTCCGCGAGGATGACCTCCATGGTCTTCAGGCTGAAGGGCGCGGCATCGCGGATCAGCTCGGGATCCTCATCGCTGGAGAAGGTCGAACCGCCCGCCGCCAGAGCATCTCCAAGCCGGTTCACTGCCATCCGCCTGATCGAACAGCCGGAGAACATGATGACCGTCAAACCGAGTGCCATGCCCCATTGCAGGCCGATTTTTAGCTGACTGACAGCCGCAATCCGCCTCAGGCTCTCGCTCGCCATACGGCGCACATAAAGGGTCCTATCCCAACATCCTGGCTTCATCAAGGTGATCAGAGATTCAAATGAAAGAGGGTTTTACTGGCACGCTGAGCATTTGACCACTGTTTCTTAATTCCTGAACGGACCACGGTTTGATGGACGCAGATCGCGGCGTGGGGCGGGCGCGGCACTCAGCGATTCGGTTGATGCGACGTCGCTACCGGGGCGGAGTCAAGCGGTAGAGCATCAGGGAGGCAGGATCGAACCATGCCTCGCCGATCCCAAGCGCCTCGCACACCAGCTCCACGTCCTCCGGAAAAAAGCTCTCCTCAATTCTGAAGTTGTAGGCGACCGGCATCCAACTCGCGCTGGTGTAGGAGCTAGCCCGGGTTTGGCCAGAGATACGCAAACAGATCATCGCACTCTCCTCTGTCGCACGAATCCTCCCAGTGAAGCGATACTCGCCCGCTGGGAGCGTCAGCCGCGTCCGCCAGGACGCAGGCGTTCCAGCCACAACGACACGGAGCAGCTCCTGTCCATCCTTCACGATCCGACCGCCAGTCGCTGCCCTGGCTGGCTTGTACCGCCAACCGCTTAAATGAACTGAGCCGTCCGCAGCGAAGGTGGGCGACGGTGGCAGATCGCCGCTTTCGCCCGGCTGAAGCAGCTGCGTTCTTAGAAACGAAGCTCGCTTCGTGATTCGCTGACACAGCGCCTCTACATCCAGAGCATGATCCCCGGAACTTGCGACAACCCCCTGGGAATTCGGGGAGCGGAGCACCCACCGAGCAGCGGGAAAGGAAAAGGCATCGGCGATTTTTCCATCCATCTCGTGCACCCGTCGGACCAGCAATTCGGCTTGAAACAGATTGGTGAACAAAGTGCCCAACCGATGCAGATAGCGTGCGCGACCCTCGGGCACAGAGAGCACCGAACGCGCGATCAGGCCCTTCATCCTGGGCAGTAGCGGCGTGTCCAGGTTGGCACGGTCGATGCCGAGAATCTGATCCACTCCGTGGGGAAGGAACGTGACCTTGCTCGAGACCGGATCGATGTACACGCGGTAGTTATTCCGATTCATCGCATATCCGTCCCAGTGGCAGAGCATCACCTCCAGAGCGATGAGTGAAAGAAATCGATCCAGGTCCACCACTCGCTCTAGTGCTTGCAACCTCTTGGCGGGGTCGGGCTCGCGCGCGGCCTGCGCTGCCCGCTCCAGCACGCGCCGCCCCTCCTGCTCATCCCCCACGTTTGCCTCGATCGGGCTATCCACATCGCGGACGAATCCGCTATCCATCACAATTCCATCCTCTCGGCCGAAATGACGCTGCAAAAAACGTTTGCTGTATCCCTCAATCAACACGTAAACGCCGAGTTTCCTTCCGTTGAGGATCACCACGGCATGGTCGGCGGACGCGCAAGGAATTCCGGCAGTTTCGAAAAGCTCGCGCGCGAGCTTTTCATTGAGGCAGGAAGGATCTTGGACCGAATTGTTGAGGGAAATCTTGTTGAGACCATGGAAAAGAGGACGCGAACCACTCGTGTCAAAACTCAGAGTGAGCGCGGGAGAGTTGTCCACTGGCCGATAGCTGCCATAGCTCCCCTTCAGATGCACCGTCACGTTGGTGAACTGATTTGTCCCCTCCACCACGGTGGCGCGCACTTTAGGTCGGCTCTTGGGGTCACCCGACCGCGGATTCCACTGAAAGTCGCGGAGTTTCTGCATGCCCTCATCGTCAATGCTGATCTCGAGACGGAGGAGCCGGGGACTGTGAAAAATATCCTCCCCACGCAGATCACGCGTGAGCCAGAAAAAGAAGAGCACGGTCCAAATGCAACACCGCAAGGGCACGATGAAGAACGTGCTCAATGCTCAGTCGGCGGACAAGTCGAAAGGAGAGGCACACCCAGGAAACAGATCCGGATCAGGCCGCGATTTTCGACGCCGGAACATGCTTCCGCTCCAGTTTGTGGGTGGTCATCTCCTGGATATGATCCAACGTGTCTGGTCCGAACTTCTTTCCAACCATCTCGAGGTATTTCGGGCTGCGGAAATAGGTGAGAAAAGCCTGGTCTCGAAACTTCAGCACTTCAGCGGCGGACAGATATTTCGTCGGAAGCGGCAGCGTGTCAAACGAGTGCTGCGAGTAACCGCTCCAAGTTTCCGGCAGCGCCCACCCTTCCTTCCCAGCCAGGTGATACAGCTGCGAGCCCGGGTAAGCCATTGCCGAGTAAAAGTTGGCAAATTCGGTATTCAGCTCAAGGGAGAGATCCAAGGTTTCCTGCATGGAGGAGTGATCATCCTCGGGAAGCCCAAAGATGTAATTCCCAATGACGCTAATCCCGGCCTGACGCACCTTATTGACGGTTTCGTAGACCTGTTCGCGGTCGAAACGCTTGTCCACATTTGTTCGCACTCGGTCGGTGGCGGCCTCGATGCCAAAGGCCAGCCAGTTCACTCCCGCCTGTTTGAGCTTCTCCACCATATTGTCCTTCACTGTGTCCACCCGGGCGTAGGCCCAGATGTTCAGGTCCAGTTTTCGCTCGATGATTCCGTCGCAAATAGCGAGGACGTGTCTCGGGTTGAGAACAAACATCTCGTCGGCGAATTTCAGATTTTTTACGCCATAGGTCTTCACCAGCAGCTCCATCTGATCCAGAACCCACTTAGGGCTCCAGAATCTATAGCTGCTGGCACTCTCCTTCATCCCAAGCGCTTTTTCACCACTCTTAAAGGGAGCCTGAATGCAGCAGAAACTGCAGTGATAGGGACAGCCGAGCGTGGTATAAATCGCGGCGTAGGGCTGACGATTGAGATCTCCAAAGCAGTGCCAGTTATGGGCTCGGTATCGGTCCATCGGCAGTTGATCCCATGCCATTACCGGCATCTCCTGATCCAAATCCTTCACTAAGGGCGCCGAGACCGCTGAGAAACGGGCCTTGCCTGTTTTCTCCCAAAACCAGAGATCCGGGACCTTGGCATAATCCTCGGTGCGCCCTCCCTTCATGGCTTCGATGAGCGCGGTGAGCGTCGCCAGACCTTCGCCGCTGCAGGTGAAATCTGCCCGCTCGGTGTTTAGGGTCTCTTTGGGAAGCGCGGCAACATGTCCACCGACCAGGAGCACCTTCCGAACCGGATTATTGGATTTGATCGCCGTCACAGCGGCGCTGGCACCGGTCATGTTCTGCGTCGATGCGCTCGGCTGGTGTCCGTAGACCACCACAGCGGTCAGGGTGGGGTTGAGCTCCTCAATCCGAGAGGCGACCTCGTTCGGCGAAAGCTCCTCGGCTTCGGCATCGATAATGTGAGTGGTGAACCCTTTGTTTCGAAGGTAGCTGGACATCAACCCAGGCCAGACCGGCGTCTCGACTGCGGCGAGAGTGCCAAGGGATTGATACAGCTTTTTCCTGGCGTTCGGGTTGATCAAAACGACATCGATGGAGTTGCTCATAGAGTTGGACAGCGGGGGGGCGAGTGAAGGGGAGAAGTGGGGCGACCGGATGAGAGGTGTAAGCAAACTGAAAACACATCGACTGATCCGTAGCTCACCCCACTAAAATGATCGTCGCCAGACACGGACCAGAGTCCGCCGCCGATTTCCGGGCAGCAAACTCCACTCCAAGGGCGTGGCGAAAAGGTGATCACAGTGAGTTTAGCAGAGCGCAGAGTTCGAGAACCGACGCGCGCTCAAGGCTGGGATAGTTGCCAATATAGAAGCCGTAGAAATGGACGTGATCGACGCGGGGGAAGCGCTTGGCCTCCTGATCCCCGAACAGCTTCTTGAGATACGGCTGCCTGAGCTGGTTTCCGCCGCCGCTCGTGCCGCGACGAAACTCCACCCCGTGGGTGCGAAGGGATTGCATCACGCGATCGCGAAAAATGTCGTCCGGCTCATTGAGAATGAGAGTGAAGGCATAGTTCGAGCTCCCCTCGGTCCTGAAGTCCACTTGGTATCTGGACGGATCGAGATTTTCAAGAAACAGCAGAAGATTCTCGGTTCGCTTTCGATTGTTTGCATCCAATCGCTTCAGCTGTGACCGTCCCAGGATGGCA
>JAYTTC010000386.1:0-5763 GCA_043745255.1 Verrucomicrobiales bacterium | reverse complement strand
GTGTTCTGACCCTGGTATTTCAACAGAGCATAGGGCTTCGACGTAACGGGGGTACCCAGGTCGTCGCGCAACGCGTAGACACTCTCCCCTGCCCCGCCGTCCCGAATGAGCGCATGCTCGTCATTGGGATTGAATCCAACCAAGGCGGGATCGTTCTGGTAGTAAATCCGATAGTTCCGTTGAGTGACGGGGTCAATTGGGCCTCCGCCGTGGAGACTTGCAATCACGATGGTGCTGTTGCTGGATGCCCACACATTGTTATAGCGCTTCACCAGCGACGGCCACTGCACGCTCTGATTCAGATTCGCCCACCAGACTTCAAGCAAACCTTCGTTGACCGCAAATACCTGTCCGGTCCTGAACACGGGCGGATCATTGGTGTTGCCATCGTAGACCTCCCAGTCGTAGCGGGTGCCCTGCGACGTGTGGATATAACCCGGGGCGGGTCCTTTGTGGTAGGGATCGGTGATCTCCTTGCCGATATTCCAGTTGAGGGGACTCAGGCTGAAGAAGGCGGTGTCGCCGTGAGCCACCGAGCGCACCACTTGGAATATCACCGAGTTACTCGGGGTATATCTGAGGAGCGACCAGCCTGGAGCGGTGGTGCTGAACTGCGATCCGCTCAGGCTGGGTGCGTGGCCCGGAGGTTCCTGAAACGGCATGACCAGCGCGTTAAAAGCGCCTGGGAGGCTCACTGAAGGCCCTAGCAGTCCTAATTCCCCACGGGCATAGACCTGAAAGTTATTCGGATCACGGGGCCAATCGGAGGTGTACTGATGGAGCTCATAGGGCCACACGACTCCTCGAAAACTCCGCTTCATCCAATACACCTCGATCTCGGAACCTGCAGAAGCGCGACGAATCGGGTAAACCGCGCCGGCTTGCGGCGAGCCCGGTGAATCATGCTGATAGACCACGGAGGTCTGCGGCGTGACTTGATCCAACCCGAGGGTCACACGCGGTTTATCGGCGTCGACACCCACGCCAATGAACGGACTCAGCGCGAAACCGATATCCGCTGCAGTCGTGGGACCATCGGGAGTGAGATCGGATCGAACCGAAACGGTTTCGACTCCGACAAACAGCCCGTTTTCACGATACTCCAGCAGGACGAGACCCACGTTCTCTTTCGCAAACAAATTCGCAATGCCGCCGCTGCGGGACAGGACCAGCGAGGAGGAGGGAATCGCCGAGTTGGAGTGAATGATCACCTGCTGAATGGCGTGCAGATCGACCAGCGGAGCACGGGTCTGAGGGGGAGGAGGCGTGGGTACGGTGAGATCCGTTCCTGGATTGTGGGTGTGATAAACCGCCACCGGCGGGTTTTGAAAAGAAACATTCCCGATGAGATAGCGAACCGGACCGACTGGACTTCCATCGTTCTTCTTCCAGGTGATCAGAACATAGCCAGGTTCGGTCGCGTACACTCGACGTGCATCCGCGATGTAGATCGCGCGACCGAGAGGACTGATGATCGGCTCGCGACTCAAATCCGCTCCCAGTGCGACATTGGGAACGATCTCCTGTCCAAAGAGAAAATCTGGATTGCTTGGAGCTTCGACAGGCTGTCCGAACGCAGACTGCACCAGGTAGACATTACCGCTGTGCGGAGTGCTCGCCGCGCCCGGCTTACCCACATTGCCGCCATAGGCGCTGAGGGCTTTCGCCTGGGGATTGTTCGTACTGCCCGGGATATTGGGCGGAGGCGTTGTGTAGATGCGGTTCTCGTATCCGATCGGATTAAGAGTGAACTGCGCCGCGGAAGCAGCGAGGGCAAGGGAGAGCAAGGCGATCCCGGGGGCGAGGTGCAAGAGCGCACTCCCCACACGACCGCGCCATAGGGACTGCGACAGCACTCCTCGTCTCGCCGTTGGCACGGCGAGGTTTGTCGAACTAGATTTGAAACGATCCTTCATAGTCGGGTAATCAGGTGGTTAATGGGGCACTGACCCGTCCCAATCCCCTCTTACTTCTGCTTCATCTCCCGAAGCGCCTTCATCTCGGAGCGCAAAGTCTCGAGTTCCTTTTGCTGCTGCTTGATGGCCTCAATCAAAACTCCGGTGAGGCCGTTGTAGTTCACCGACATCACGCCGTTCCCGTCCTTGCTCACCGCTTCAGGAAGCACCTTCTCGACTTCCTGAGCCAATACGCCGACCTGGCGTCCCTTGGGGAACTCGAATCCGGTCTGCTTCGCAAGATCCGAGTCCTTATCGAAGCGATAGCTGACGCCCTCGATCTGGGCGAGGATTCCGAGCGGATCGTTGATCCGCTCGATTTCCGTCTTCAAACGACGATCCGAAGTGGTCTTGTAGCTGGTCGCAGAAACGGTTCCGGAAAACACCGAAGCGGGAGAACGCACATCGAGCTCCGACGGCGCTTCGATCACCAAATTTTCCCAAAAGAACAAGAAACCGCTGCTATGAGGGTCACCAAAAATCTTGTTCGTACCGCCACCCCCGATGAAGAAGTTGCTCCATCGCCCGAAGTCCACGCCCGCATTGCGGCCGAGACCAACACCCACGCCATAGGGTGCGCTGACCAGGCCAGAGTTTACATCCATCTTCAGTCCGAATTGACCCAGCGTGCCTCCCCAGATTCCGACTTCCTCATCGTTCGCCATGCCGATGAAAGCACGATCGTCGGCGACGGCATCTTGGCGGAGTAAAATTCCAGCCGAGGTTGCGCCGCTCTGGCGCAGACGAAGTCGACCCGCGACGTCCAGTTTCGGGAACGTGTTCGTACCATTCTCAGGGGATGCTGCCGAGGGATCCTGGCCGACGAACAGCGCGCCGGTCTCCGGATTGCCACCCGTAAAAATGCTATCCCAGCTGTACCCGTTCAGGAGCGAGGAGTTAAACGAGTAAGCACTGGGCATGATGCGTTGACGCGGGGAAATGGGCGCGGCGGTGCCAACGGTGATTTCGAGATAGGCGGCGGACTGGTCGAACACATCCGCGAGCGCGTTGTTCGAGGTGTCCACTGGGCCGAGCGTCACGTTGAATCGTCCCGAGACCACGGGCACTCGCGGTCCAAGGCCTGTCCCGCTCTGGCCGTTTAGCTTCTGCGGTCCCCACAGCAGGGCACCGCCTGACGCGGCCGAGTAGACACTAAAGCTGAGCTCGTAGTCCGCGGTGGCGAGCGGCAAGCCCGCTCCATCTTGAAGCGTCCCTTGATAATTGATCAGAAATGGCACGGTAGGATTCGCGGCGGCCGAGGGCGGATGTGCCGCCGCGCGTACCGTTGTGGGCGCTGTCAGGCCCATTCCAACCAGAGCCAGGGTGAGAGCCCACTGGCACGCTTTGCCCGAACGAGTGAGGAGTGTCTGCTTCATAGTATTAGGAAATTTTTCAATCAAAGACCGTCATTGAGGATGGCCACGCGCGACGCACGATTCAGGCGGAAGGTTCCCTGCAGGTAGATGGGTTTTTTGTGAACACCCTGGAGTGTTTCACGATACGTTCCGCCAATCTGAGTGTCCCCCCAGCCGGAGAGTCGGAGGTTCTCGGGATCGGTCGAACTGAACTGAAGACTCATCTGCCGAGTGAGAGTGAACGATTCCTGTCCTTCCGGGAGTTTCTGGTCAAATCGCTCGGTAAGATTGTCATGGTCCGGATGATACTTGTGCTTGAACGGATTCAGCGGGTCGTCGTAGTCGAGAACCAGCGTGCCCGCGAGGGTGTTCGCTCCAAAATCTCCCGCGCCTAGCAACGGCAGCGGCGTCTTCAAGGCATAGGCCACGGTGCTCACCCGCCTCGGCACCGGATCACCATCGCGTAGGGTCACTCCGGTGAAGTTCGGAATCAGGGCGTCGTCGGTGACCAGCACGAATCTCCCTGGTTGATCCACGACCTGTTTGGTGGGATCAGAAGGGTCGGCCTTGTAGGTGCCCTGCTTCCACATCTGGAGCACCTTTTGAATCAAACGCGCCTGGCCCCCTTCATCTACATGAAGCAGAACTCGAAATTGCAGCGCATTCGCCACCGCCAAAGGAGTGCTTGGGTTGGCAATATTCGAGGGCTGACTAATCTTCTGAACGACCACATTCCCGACCCACAGTCCTGCGCGAGGCGAAGCGGGACCGGCAGCAAGATGAATCGGCGATCCCGGTTTGGCGCCGGTCGCATTTGGGCCGTCCGCGGTCACTCCGATCCACTGATGAAATCCGGTGCCGTCGGTAACTTCGAGCAACGATTGATACAAAGCTCCAGCCGCACCGGGAGCTCCCGCAAAGGGGGCCATGTCACGTCGTCGAGCCTCGATTCGCACCAACCATTCCCCGCCCGAGGGCAAGGAGGGACTGTTGAGCGTGGCTGGAAGCGGAACCCAGCCCGCCTGGTTGTTGGGAAGATCGGCGGCGTAATAGGAAAACGGAATCGAACCGGCCAGAGCGGGCCAGTTGGCCGGCGCCGACAAGGAGGCCAGTGCCTTCAAGGAGAAAACACGCGCCGCTCCAGATTGGTTCTTGAACCGAAGTGTCAACTCGGAGGACTGCCAGCTATAGAACATGGAAATCCCGCCCGGTACGTCCACGAGAGTGGGTCCGGTATAGCTGGAACGTCCGTCGCATCGCACCCAGAGAGCCTCGCCGCTTCGCATGGCGGTGGTCGCGGGATTGCTCACTTGCTCCCAGAGCCCGGAGGGGTTCAATCGGTAGATCTGCTTTCCCGCCTGGTTGGTGGAGCCAGCGAAGAACGTCTGGAAGGTCGGAGGGGTGGAGATGGAGACCGGGAACCCAACGAAATTGTAGGAGTCTGAAATCCAATCCACTGACTGAACTCTCGGACGTCCCTTCACCGTCCAGCTAAACGGAGCGGCCGTATCCGCCACTTTGATCAGATAAGGCAGACCTCCGCGAACGGTGAACAGATTGGCCAGCGTTTCCGCCGGATGCGACGCCGGCAACCACGTGAGCCATTCGGACTGTCCCGGCACGAGCGTATCGGGATCCTGGATGAACTGCACCGAGGAGAATCGTTTATTCCATGACCAAACACTCTCCACCGGAAGGCCGGCAAATAGGGCATCGCACTCGACCGGTTCAGGATCCACCTCGAGGTAGACCGCATTCCACCCGGGCTTTAGCGCCAAGGTCTGATTGACCCACTGAGCCCGCAACCCGGCGCTGCTCAAGCACAGAAGCAACACAGCGAGGCCGAGGCGAAGAACCGAAGGAGCCTGCAATGCCGAAACGCCGACGGAAGTCACTGCGAGCCCCGTGCGCGGTGACTTCCCATCGCAGTGATACGGAGGGTTGGATGTCTCGAGATTCATGAATCGAAATGTCACGGGTCAACGGGGTCGCATTATTCCGCCACCAGACGATAAAAGTAGGGGCCCGCACCGGTCGCCGTCGCGTCCCGAAAAGCGTGAATGCTGGCGATCGCTTTCTCCCCCGTTCGAATGGGCAGGTATGCCCCGAGCAGGTCATTCGCCCGGAGGACGGTATAGGTGCGATCCGGAACACTCGACCAACGCAGCAAAGCGCCCCCACCGGAATCGATCTGAACATCGATGAGACGGAAGACCGAGCTCGCGTCCAGGGGATTGGTGTCGGCCAGATACTCCTGATAATTGCTCAGACCATCCCCGTCGCTGTCCTCGTTCAAGTTGCTTCCCAGGCTTCCAAAAAACGCCAGCTCCCAGTCATCGCATACCGTGTTCGAATCACTGTCGACACACTCGATGTTCACGAGCAGATCCAGGCGCTCGAAACGACCACGGTCCTTCGAGGTGTATACAGCGTTCGGTGTGGCCGGGGCGACT
>JAYTTC010000385.1:0-5771 GCA_043745255.1 Verrucomicrobiales bacterium | reverse complement strand
ATCGGCCAGATCCGCCGGGGAAATCAGACCGGAGACCTCCACAGCCAGAGCGTCAACCGCCTTCTGAATCTCGGTACCGAGCACCGCATTGACCTCCGGAAAACCGCCAAGACCCACCTTCGCGCTGACTTCGGCGACACGACTCCGGACGGTGTGGACCTCTGCAGCGAGGGCGTCGAGGGAAGGCTGGACATCCTGCAGCAATTTCGAGAAGGCCGCGTTGGCCAGACCGGCCCCCAGTTGTCCGATCAGGCCCGGAGCCTCGGATCCGACGAGTGCTTGAATCACGTTCTTGAAACGCTGGTCGCGTCCTGCGGGAATCAGGAGATCCTCGACCACGCCGAGGGCTTGGTCGGCGTCACCGAGGGCATTTTGAACCTGCTTCACCACGGAGAGCGCCTGATCGACGCCGCCCTGCCCTAGTAACGCGTTGCGGATAGTTCCCGCGTTCAGCTGGAGGGTGACCGCAGCCTTTGCGTCGGCCACAAACTTGGCGGGATTCGCGCCGTTGACCGCATAGGACGTGTTGAGCGCGTTGTAAACTGCCTCCAACGGCGTATTGAGACCGCTCCGAAGCGCATTCTCGAAAAGCGGCGTCGTCTCATCGCCCATGATGCGATTCAACGAACTGAGCCCCCGAGTCAGCTGAGTGTTGGCCGCGCCCCCCAGCGCACTCCCCAGGGCCGCCTCGGCCCCCGTCAAACCCTCGATAGCGTCGTGGGCAAATTTCGCGATGCTGATTTTTGGGATGCCCGCGTCGATCCCGAAATCAAGATCAGCCAGAGTCGGCGTCATCCGGTTGACTCGATTCTTCACCTCCAGAACCAGCAGCTTTTTGCTGCTTTCCTCGGCCGAGGTAAAAGTACCAAAAACCGGCGACCATTTGAGCGCGTAGTCAAAGTCCACAATCCCCATCCAGTTTCTTCTCGCATGCGGTCGGAAGCCGTTTCCATTTCGGTAGCTGTCGAGATCAGGTCCGGTGAAACCGAGATGCGCGGGATCCAGCTTATCGGTGGTCAGGGTGCTCTTGCCCCCTTCCATCCATCCCCCCATGACGTCCACGCCGGAGGGGCCATCGTTCTTCAAATGGAGATGACTCCACATGTCCTCAAAGAAGGGTAGATCCGTCCGACCCACCACGTTGATAAAACCGCTGCGCTGATTGACGTTCGCGCCGGGCAAGGGATCGTTGAAATACCCCTGGCCGGTCACACTGAGCCGGTAAGTGCTGTCCGCGGGACCGCGATAGGTGATCATGGCCGGGGGGCGAAAACGGGAATCGATCCCCGTCCCGCGATTCGCCGCTACGGTGGAGAGGTGCCCGTTGGTAAGGAACCCAAGCAGCCCGTGCAGCGTGTCGGGGATGTTCACGACTTTCAAATCTGCGCCGAAGACCAGCAACCGGTCGGTGGTTCCACAGGGAGCGGAAGGATTTCCCCGGAACACCAGCGTTTGCGCAGTGACTTTGGCCGGCCAATATACCAGCGAATGCTCGGGGCTGTTCGGCGGGATCTCCGCGGAATCAAGATCGCCACGGCAGAGGAACTTGAGCTGTTTGAAGGCCTGATCGAACCCAGCCGGGTTCGGCAGAGATACAGAACCGTCGGTGCGCGACTCCAAATTCTGTCCGTCCAGATAGGAGAGGAGCAGTCCCGCGAGGGAGATATCATAGCCATAGAACAAAAGTTTATCATTGGGCAACGCCTGCGCCTCGTGAATGCCGTTCACACCCCCGAATCGACAGTAATATTTCGATCGGCCTCGCAAGGGATAGGGCCCCACTCGCACACCGCCCAGAAAGCTCTCTCCCTGCTTGGCTCCATCGGAGCCCACGCGGAAATTCAGTCCAGCATAGTTCGCGTCACCAACAAAATACGAAGAGTCATACGGACGCTCGGAGTAGGTCACATCCCCTGGTTTTCCAACTCCTGTGAACAACAGCACGCCAGGGCGATCGCCGGAGGCCCGAGCGGTTTGATCGGCTCGCAATGACTGGCCCGCCATCAAGAAGCCGGCGTCGGCAAACCCTTCGGCTTGGTGTGCATACCGCCCCGGACTGATGTATCCCCACGCGATAGCCTGCGGCGGGAGGGTTCCCTCGCCGGCGAGCCCGCCATCGGGAGTGAAGCTCAGAGTGTTTCCCGCAGGCGTGAAGCTCAGAAGGGTGGGCGGAAGCAAAGCGCTTGCCGCGCAATTCTCGTTGGTGCAGCTCTGCTGATACGGAATCTCAACCGATTGAACGCCCTGAAGTTGACTTAACCCCGAGTCCATTGCGCTATCACGAATGATGATCGTACCGCGATCGGTCCAAGCCAGTGGAGTGCCTCCACGGAACAGCGGGAAATGGGGACGGAAGGAACCGGGATCCACATTGAGATCCAGATTCAGGCGCGCGCTCCCATCGGCAGAGGCTGTGACCGTCACTGCAGGACCTGCCAGCGTCGCAAACGCAAAATACCCGTCATTGGATTTATGCTCTCCTGCCTCCGCATTCCGCACCGTGTTTGCGTCCAAGGCCTGTTGCAGCAAGTTGTCCTCAAGTTGCCGCACCGACTGCACTCCGTCCGCGCCGGTGAGCACGATCCGTCCCGAGAGCACTTCCCAATCGAGTTGAGGCGCGTGAATCCACAACGGAAAACTATCCGACACTCCATACAGCGGACCCGGATAAGTGAAGACGGGCCCCACGGGCTTAAGGTCCGGGCCCAAGGGCACTGTCATCGGCGGCATTAAGCTGTAGGTCAATCGCTCGTCCACCGTCGGACCAATCGTAAATCCGGGCGGCAGTTCCAGCCGCACATTTCCCGTCGCCCCTCCATCTCCGAGGGTGACGGTGTCTCGTTGGAAGAAAATATTCGCGATCTGGTCCTCATCGGGCTCTGGACCCTTGGTCGTCACCGTGGAGCCGAATGCCAGGCAGTCGCCGTTGGCATACACAATCGACAGAATCGGTGTGTCGTTCCCGTAGTGATAAGAAGGATTGAGCAGCACGGTGCCGTTATCCGTGGCCACCGCCACCGCGCTATAAACTCCTCCGGAAAGAGGTCCACCACGAGGGGGCGTGTTGACAAAATCACTGAACCGGGTCTCCAGGCCGCTGAAAAACAGTTTTCCGTTCAGATGGAAGACCTGCGTGATCGGCAACTCAAACAAGGGGACAGAGGTGTCGGGTGCCACGTTGATTCCGTATTCAAAGGAGGTACCGAAGGTGTAATACCCATCGACAGAGTCGAGCTGTGTGAGCGGTTTCAATCGGGCGACGAGGGTTTTTTTGGCAAAACCCGCCGCTGAGATCTGAGACTGAACGAAGTCCGCTCCGAGTCCGAAGGAGAACTGCCAGTGATTCAGCGATAAATCCAAATCTATCAGGGTACCAACTGAGGCGTCGCGAAGTTGGGAGTCGCCTTGAAGATTGAGAGTGGCTGGAGGAGGAGGCGAACCCGGGCTGTAGCCGTAGTCATAGAACCGCCAGGCGTCCGCCTCGACATTGAGAGTGAACGCATCCTTCCCTGTGGTGCTGGTGGCGACCGCAGCCAAACGACCGTAGCTCGGGGTGTAGTCCACCGAGACGTGAACCAGCCCATCGCCGATCGAAGCGGTGGAACCGGCCCAAACTGGGGTGCCAGCAATCTGCGCGCTTCTGCCATTTCCGGAGGAGTCCACGGCAGTGGTCGCCGCGGCATCAGCAATCCCATCATCCATCTTCCAGTACCCGATCAACCCGGTTTCTCCCCCGCTAAGAGGTCTGTTTTTCCGGGAGATGAGCTGAGTGACAGAGAGCGACTGATTGAAGACCGCCACTTCATCGATCAGTCCCTTGAAGGGTAGGTACGGCGGTGTCTGCCAGTAGAGGCCGATGAGCAAATCTTGATCTCCATTGGGCGGTCCCTTCGTCAGCGTCGTGGCGGACCACCCGAGGCTCGCGGTATTCATGCCGTCGACGTAGAGCTTGCCGCCTGCGGCATCGACGACAAACGCGACATGATGCCAGGCCCCATCGGCCACCAACCCCCCGTTCAATCCAAGTCCGTCGCTACCCCCCACTCCCGCATCCCAGACGTAATTAACGCGGTCGCGGAGAAACCAGGCTCGCAAACTCCCATTGTAGACGAACATGGCGTAGCCGTTGAACGAGGACTCCAGGTATTTACAGACGATTCCCTGCACCCGTGCGGAGGTATCCGTCGTGCGGATCCAGGCGGTGACGGTGAGCGGATACGCGTTGAAGGCCGTGTCGTGAGCCACGCGAGCGTAGGAAGTGGCCCCGTTCAAAGACAGGGCGGTCTGGGCCACCGGATCCAAAACCACCGGGGCGGTCGAAGGCCAGGGAACCGGGCCATCCCCTCCCAAATAACTTCCATCATGGCCCGACGCCGTGGCATCCGTGGCGGTCGGGCCCGCCGCCTCATCCAATGGATAGTAGGCCAGCAGCCCGTCGAGTCCGGTGGCGGACCCCAGCAAATGTCGATGACGAAGATGACTGCATTCCGAGAGGGAAAGCGCACGATTCCAAATCGTGACCTCGTCTAGTCTCCCCTTGAAGAAATGCTTGGAAGGCCCCACGTAACTTCCGATCTGCACCGGAATAGTGGAGCTCAACGAGATGGGTCCTGACTGTCCTGTCCAGCCTCGGATGACATTGAATGCACCGTCTACATAGAGCGACCCCGTGGTGGGAGTGAACACCACCGCCACATGATGCCAAACGCCATCGGCAACGAAGGGTCCTGCAGAGCCGGCCTCGCCGATCCAGACACGGCGACCGGCACCCGCGAAGTACCAGGCTTCAATTCGTCCTGCGTGGAGACCCAGGGCATACCCCTGATCGGAACCTTCCGCGGTTTTGCTCACAATTCCCACGTAATCCGAGGTGTTCTGCGAGGTGCGGACCCAGGCCGTCAAGGTCAGCGGGAGCGAGTGAAACTCTGGGGCGTCGGCGATCTGTACCACGTCATCCAGGCCATCGAATTCAAGCGCCGAGCCCGCAGATGTCTCCGCATGAAGGGGGGCGCACCCTAAAAACATTCCTAGGGCCGCGATCGATTTCAGCGAACGTCGAAATAGCTGAGGCAACATTGTCATAGCCGCTGTTGAATCCGAAGAGGGCATCCTCATCATGATTCAATAGCCTGCCTACAAATTCCGGGAGGACGATTACAGGAAATGACAGATTTTGTCTTCTGTAGCGTGGGCCGTATCGGCACATCCCCGCCCCGAATCGTCCGATACGGACGACGCTACAGAAGCAGGGCACACTCGCCCCTCACTCGACCAAGATTCGGAAGCACTTGACGGTCTGGTTGGTAAATCGAGCAGTCAGGTTGGTTTCTGAGATCGTGAACCGATCGATCCCGGTCACGTTAGTTCGCCTCATAAACGTCGACCAATCGAAGAGATTCGTCGCGACTTGAAAGGCAAGCAGCACGCCGGGGTCGCCCGAAACGCGGACCACGAGGTTCGTCTCACCGCTAAGCTCCGGAGTCACAAAAACAGGTCCCGATTCAAAATAAGCGTTGAGAATAAAACTGTTTGTCACGATGAGGAGCAGGGGATTGTCGTGAGAAATGGACGCGGGCTTCTCCGGGGAAGCGAGGGTTGCGATAGGGGCCCGTCGGAGGCCGCACCTCGATGCCGCCGTCCGTGATCGAAGCGACGGTGAGGGGATAGAAGCTGAAAAGATGAATTGCAACGGGCGAGGTGGTCGCTGCTCCGTAGATATTCGAAGCGATCGCCTGATAAAGACCCTGAAAGGAGAGGTCCATGTTGGTGAG
>JAYTTC010000384.1:0-5788 GCA_043745255.1 Verrucomicrobiales bacterium | reverse complement strand
TCGGACGGTGGTTGATCGGGGTCCTCGCTCGCGAGTGGGGGTGGTTTGGAACCCGGGTTTGGAATCCTGTTTGGACCTGGATCCAGAAGGAGTCAGGTCCCACCGATCGGCCGGAGTTGTAGTCGACGGATTTGTATTATGGACGTGCGATTTTCAATGGTTCGTTTTGTGTGCACCACGGCGCTCGCTTGCTCGCTGTTTTCAGGGACCGTTCAGGCGGAGGATGCGGCCAGCCCGGTGGCTGATCCGAGCAAATCCGCGCCCGCGAAGGAACTCAACAAGTACGATACCGGTCTGCTAAATGAGCGCTTCAAGCTCCCTTCGAAACACGTGGATGTTCCCCTGGGCGTTCCCACCCCGTCCGAGCCTTCGATAAGCCGGAAAGATTGGTTACGAATCCGCGATCGCCAGGAGGAGAAGCAGAACTGGATGTTCTTGGAGCCCGGCCAGATCACCAAAGAGCGGGAGCAAAAGGAGGAGGCGAACTTTCTCAAGGACAAGTGGGACATGAAGGAAGACGGAAAGAAAAAGAGCTGGTGGGAATACAGTGACAGCAGCAGTCGTGACGGCGGCGCTGCCGGGGCCAGGTCGGGAGCAGGGGGCGACAAGCGCGAGAGAATCGCGGCCGAGCAGGAGTTGCATTTGCGGATCCAGCGTGAGCGGGACCGCGATGACAAGAGCTCTCTTGATAAGAATAGATCGATCAGTTCCGGTATGGATCTCAATGGCAGGAGCAAGGAGTCCGCTGAAGCGGGGCATCAGAGTAGCGAACTTAGCATGAAGGATCTTTTCACCGGCGGCTCGGGATCCGAGAGCAAGTCCGGCCGCACCAGCGGCATGAGTACTTTGGATCTTTTTCCCTCCGACGGTTCGAGCCGTGAGCGCGAAGCCTCCCAGAGCCAGTCTCGGCGGCAGGATTTCCGGGATTTCCTGAACGCTTCTCGGGTCTCTAAATCGTCTGTCCCCGACTCCGTTGGCGCTTCCAGCTCGGGTCCTGGTTCTTCCTCCTTCGGCTCGCTGGGTGCAACACCCGGAAATAGCGGCCTGGATTTTCTTGGAGGTTCGGCACGTGCTGTGGGAAGGGATTCCTTTGGCAGCTCCGCTGATTTTGGACGCGCTCCCTCTGCGGCCTCATTCGCACCGGGCTCTGGCGGATTCTCGGATTCAGGCCGCAGCTCCGCTTTTGGTCCGAATTCCCAGTCTCAGCAACCCGCCTTTCGCTCCAGCGCCGCGCCTCGCGATTACATTACTCCGCAAATGATGGTTCAACCGAAGCGCCGATTCTGAGCCGGTGTGAGGAGGGATTTATCCTCCGATTTCAAAGATTTCAGTTCACTTGTTTCCCGAATGGGAAAAAGCCCGTGACATCTGCCTCCTACCCTACTGATGGGCCTGAGCTTGCACCGCAGAGTCGGGAGGAGCGCAGAGAGGTCTCGGGAGATGAACTTCAACTCTTCTCTGCGACCTTCCCGTCTCTGCGGTGCAAAACTGTTGTGTTCTTTCATCACGTCTGAGAGCAAATAACTCGCTCCCTTCATGGGACGAGCTCCTGAACTACTGATGGTAGCGATTGACTTTTCTCCCCTGATCCCGAATTACAGGGGATGCCCATGCCACGCGATCTGGACTCTGGACTGAGTCGCCGTGAACTTCTCCAGGCCGCCGCTGGCTTGGGTGCCACTGCGGCGCTGGCGGGATGTGGTTCCTTGACCCGCGGTGTTGAGGCGAGTTCGCGAAGGCCCAACCCGGTCGTGTTGGAGAATGCGAAACAAGGCACGCGCGACTGGATGCTTCTCAACACGCGCATTGATCCAACGACAAAATACCGCTGTCCCTGGATCGAAGGGTTCTGCTCGCACACCAGCATTCGAGTCGGCCAGACGCTCGAGATTTTCGTCAGCACCAATCCAGCCTCTGAATTCACCATCGATGTGTATCGCCTTGGCTACTACGGAGGGCTTGGGGCCCGGCAGGTGCACTCGATGGGGCCGTTCCGCGGAGTGACGCAGGTGGATCCTCCGATCGGCCCGAAGCGTTTGCGTGACTGCCAATGGACCCCGACCTGCCAGTTGCTCATCCCTAACGACTGGGTCAGCGGGGTCTATTTGGGCAAGTTGACCGCCCGGCGGGAAGGCCTGCAGAGCTATGTCATCTTTATTGTCCGGGATGATCGGCGTGCGGACGTTCTCTTCCAGTGCAGTGATACGACCTGGCAGGCTTACAATCGCTGGCCAAGCCAATTCGCCCTTTACGATGACGGGCACAGTCAGTGGTATTGGGGAGATAGTGTTCAAGTGGGGTTCAATCGACCGTACGGAAAGTACTGTCAGATCCTCGATGCCCCGCTGAGCACGGGGTCGGGTGAGTTCCTGCTCTGGGAGTTCCCCACAGCCTACTGGCTGGAGGCTAACGGCTACGACGTGAGCTATATCTCAAACCTCGACCTGCACTCCCGCCCCTCGACGCTGAGGCGCGCGCGAGGACTGCTCTCCGTGGGGCACGACGAGTATTGGACCTTGGAAATGTTCCACTCGGCTCAAAAGGCGATCGCCAATGGGTTGAGCGTGCTCTTCCTCTCCGGAAACACCTGCTGCGGGCGAATTGAGTTCAGCTCGGACGCTCGAGGCCGGAACAATCGAGCCTTTGAGCGAGTGGATGTGTTTTCTCCTCCGGGACCCCCGGAGCCATTCGATCACATGGCATCGCTGCCTCACACCAGCCCCAACTCAGGTCTTCTGGTGGGTGCCCGGAACATTCCTCCGGTGACGGGAGGAGCCGACTGGGCATGCAGCCTTCCTGAGCACTGGATCTTCGAGGGGACTGGGATGAAGAAGGGGCACTCCATACCCGGTCTCGTGGGATGGGAATGGCATGGGGATCCGGCCCCCATCCCGGGATTGGAAGTCGTTTCGACCGGCCCCACTTTCAAGGCTCCAGGCACGCCCAACGGAGGAATTTATACCGCTACAGTTTATCCGGGACCGAAAGGCAACTTCGTTTTCAACGCCTCCACCATCTGGTGGGGTGATGGGCTCAGCGCTCCGCCAGGCTATTTGAGACCCTCCGTGTATACGTCACCCCAGGGCCCTGACGCTCGGGTGCAGCAGATCACCCGCAACCTGCTCTCGCGGATCACGCGAGGTTCTTGAATTGGTTCTGCTGCTTGATCGCCACGGAGTCGGCAGGCTAGGGTCTCCCGATGCCTAGTCTTCAGGAAATCATTCGAGCCCGTGCGGCGGAGAGGTTGACATTCGCGCCCGGCACCGCTGTTTCGAAGGAGGAGGAGCGCTTTAAGAAGTTCCTCAAAGTGGAGACGGCTCGTTTGCGGATCCGTCATCGGGCGGGCGGGGGAGGGCTCGAGATCTGCGAGGCGCGTGCCTGTTTGCTGGATGAAGTGTTACGGCATCTCTGGATCGCCACCCGCAACACACTCTCCCCCCAGGCGCAGAAGGAGTTTCCTCCTTTGGCTTTGGTGGCCATCGGCGGCTACGGCCGGTCTGAGCTCAATCCGATGAGCGATATCGACATTATGGTTCTTCACAGCGGTCAGGTGGTGGCCGGCAGCAAGCCCCTCCCGCATCTCTCCAAGTTCCTCGATGGGGTTCTCTTACCTCTGTTCAACTTTGGGCTCAAAGTGGGTCACTCGGTTCGCGACATCAACGACTGCATTGCGGTGGCGAACTCGAACATGCAATCCAAGACCTCTCTCATAGAGGCCCGTCTGGTGATCGGAGACGAAGCACTCTTTCGGCGATTCCAGCGCACCTTGCTCTCCAAGTCCGTGGCAGGCCACGAAAACGAGTACATCGCCGCGCGGGTGGAGGATCAAAATGCCCGTCGCAGCCGGTTTGGAAATTCGGCGACAATGCAGGAGCCTCACATCAAGAACGGGTGCGGAGGGTTGCGCGATTTCCAGAACCTTCGTTGGATGACATTCTTCAAGCACGGCACCCGCTCTCTGGTGGAGCTGGAGGCTAAGGAGCTGATCACCGAGCTGGAGCGCCGTCAGCTGGAGGCGGGTTACGATTTCTTGCTCAGGGTGAGAACCGATCTTCACTATCACCTCAATCGAGCCGTCGACGTTCTGACGCGATCGGTCCAGCCTGCAGTCGCCACTCATCTCGGATATAGCGATCGCTCTCCCAGCCGCCGGATCGAGAAGTTCATGGGAGACTACTACACTCATTCCCGAAACCTGTATCTGATCACGCGGAACGTAGAGGATCGACTCGCGGTGCGTCCAGTGGCCCGCCGACGCATCACACTCCGGAGTCTGCTGCCGTTGCGGAAGAAAAAAGAAGACGAAGTCGTGGACGGATTTACCCTTGCGGAACATTCGATTTCTGCCGCGACCAAGCGGGTCTTCCACGATCAGCCCCGTCGATTGATGCGCATCTTCCTCCACGCCCAGCAGCGAGGTCTGAAGCTTCATCCAGATTTGAGTCAGCTGGTGCGAAACAACCTTCGGTTGGTGGATCGAACGTTCATTCGCGATCCGCATGTCCGGGAGAGCTTCCTTGAAATTCTCAACCAGCGTGGGAGCGTTGCGCCGATCCTCCGTGCCATGCACGAGACCGGGCTGCTCGGGAAGTATCTGCCGGAATTCGGCAAGCTTACCAATTTGGTTCAGCACGAGTTCTTCCACCAGTACACGACCGATGAGCACACGCTGGTGTGCATTGAAAAGCTCGATGGCTTGTGGAAGCCTTCTCAGCCGCAGGAGACCCCCTATTCCGAGCTATTCCACGGTCTCGAGCGGCCGTTTCTGCTCTATCTGGCGCTCTTGTTGCATGATGCAGGCAAGGTCGATCACGACCGGCTGCATTCTGAGACCAGCGCCAAGCTGGCGGACCACGTCGCGAAACGTTTGGATCTGGATGGTGCGATGACCCATTCACTTCGGCTGGTGATTGAGCATCACCTCACCATGGTAGTGGTGTCGCAGCGACGCGACATGGAGGATCCGACCGTGATTCGGGGTTTTGCGAATCAAATTCAGTCGATGGACAATCTCAACCTTCTGACTCTCCATACCTACGTCGACTCGCTGGCCACCAGCGATCGCCTTTGGAATGGCTTCAAGGACTCCCTTCTCTGGACGCTGCATCAAAAGACGGCTGATCTGTTGGAAGGGAGGACGGAGATCCTGGTGGCGGAGGCCCGAGAGCGCGAGCTGCTGAAGGAGCAGGTGGAAGTCATGCTGCCACGTACCATCGGGAGGGAGGAGATCGACGCGCATTTTGAATCGCTGCCCACTCGGTATTTTAGAATTCATCAGTCCCGCCAGATCGCCACCGACATTGCTCTCGCTCACCGGTTCATCCACAACCAACTGGAGGAGGATGAGCTCGCCCTAGAGCCGGTCTTGGACTGGCACAACGAGCCGGATCGAGGTCTGACCCGCATGCGGATCTGTACCTGGGATCGCCCGGGACTGTTCGATCGGGTGGCAGGGTCTTTTGCGGCGGCAGGCATCAACATTCTCAGCGCTCAGGTTTTCAGTCGCAGTGACGGAATGGCCCTCGACTCCTTTGAAGCTACCAGCGGCCGCACAGGCAACGCTGTGACCAAAGAGGAGCGGCAGCGGTTTGAGGAGTTACTGGTGCGATCATTGAATGGAGAGAAGGTCGACTTCAAAGGACAGCTGCTCCGCCCGTCGGGGGGGCGCAAACTGGACCGGGCCTGGCTGGAGGGTCAATCCCTACCCATCTACCTCCGCTTCGACAACGACAGCTCCGAGCTTGCCACCGTCATCGATATTGAAACCGAAGACCGGCTCGGATTGCTT
>JAYTTC010000383.1:0-5791 GCA_043745255.1 Verrucomicrobiales bacterium | reverse complement strand
CCGCAAGGACAAGAAGCCCAATACCTTCACCGACTTCATCGCCTGCGCTGAGCACCTCATTGCCAAGCGCTACACCGCGTCGGACCGACTGGCGATCGAAGGCGGAAGCGCTGGCGGACTGCTGATCGGCGCTGTAGTGAATCAGAGACCCGACCTATTCCACGCGGCGATCATGGATGTTCCCTTCGTCGACGTGGTGAATACCATGCTCGACGAAACCCTGCCGTTGACGGTGGGAGAATTCGAAGAATGGGGAAACCCCAAGCAAGTCGAGGACTACCGATACCTCAAAAGCTACTGTCCCTACACCAACGTCAAGGCGCAGCCCTATCCTGCGATGCTGATTAATACCTCCCTCAACGACAGTCAGGTGATGTATTGGGAACCTGCCAAGTTCACCGCTCGTTTGAGAACTTTGAAGACAGACTCCAATCCGTTGCTCTTGAAAGTGAACATGGCGGCCGGCCACGGCGGAGCCTCCGGTCGATACGATAACCTGAAGGAGCTCGCGTTCGACTACGCTTTCCTGCTGATGCAGTGGGGCCTCCGCTAGCAGGCCGCAGGAGAATGGGTTGTCATTGGATGAAGCGTTTGCTTCTCTTTGAACGCTCATGGCCGAAGTCACCCCTTTTCGCGGCGGGCTGCCGCGCGCGTTGCTGGTGTTGGGTCGGGTTTCAAACCTCCCAACCGTTTGGTCGAACTGTCTCGCTGGCTGGTGGCTGGCGGGGGCGGGGAGTTTTCCCCTGTTGCTGACGCTCATGACGGGGGCCTCGCTGCTCTATGTCGGCGGGATGTATCTGAACGACGCGTTCGACGCGGAATTCGATCGTCAACATCGACAGGAACGACCCATCCCCAGTGGAATCATCACGACGGGAAAGGTTTGGATGCTGGGGATCCTCTGGCTGGTCCTCGGACTGTCATGCGTGGCGACGCGGGGCTTCTCCTCCACTCTCCTCGCGTTGCTGTTGATTGGCGCGATCCTGATCTATGACAGCCTGCACAAATTGGTCACGTTTTCGCCTGTGCTGATGGCGCTCTGCCGATTCCTGCTCCTGCTGCTCGCGGCGACCTTCGGGGACTTTGGCATCACGGGACTCGTGCTTTGGAGCGCCTGGGTCATGGCAGGCTATGTGATCGGGCTCAGCTATCTCGCGCGGCGTGAGAGCACTTTGGGTGCGTTCGGTTTCTGGCCCCTCGCTCCTCTGGCGGCCCCGGTGCTGCTTGCCCTCATCGTGAATGTGGGTGAATTCCGGAACAGCGCACTGGCGCTTAGCGTGCTTCTCGGATTGTGGGTCGCCAAATGTATCGTGCCGCTCTGGACTCTCCGACCGCCGAATATTGGTCACGCCGTCTCGGGGTTGTTGGCAGGAATTTGCCTGGTAGATCTGGTCTCCGTGGCCGATGCGCCCAAGCCAATCGCGTTCACCTTCCTGGCATTCTTTGGGCTCTCACTGCTCGCCCAGCGACTCATCCCCGCCACCTAACAGTCCGTCAATACCGTGAGCAACAAGTATTACCAGCCCGGCGACAACCGAGCCGCGAAGGTGAACGACTTGTTCGCCACTATCGCGACTCGATACGATCTCATCAACGATCTCCAGAGCTTCTCGCTTCACCGCTGGTGGAAAAGGCGCCTCGTTCAAATCGCGGCCCCCCAACCCGGAGAACGAGCTCTGGATCTTTGCTGCGGCACGGGCGATGTCGCATTCGCGCTCGCGTCGCGTGGAGCCACCGTCACCGGACTCGACTTCAGCGCGGCCATGCTTGACGTCGCCGCAGAACGCTCTCGAAAACGGACACCCGCCGAAGGCGCACCGACCTTCCTGCAGGGGGACGCCATGCACACCGGACTTCCCGATGCCAGTTTCGACATCGTGACCGTCAGCTACGGGCTTCGCAACCTCGCCGATTTTGAACAGGGCTTGCGCGAGATGGCGAGGGTGGCGAAACCGGGCGGCCGGGTCCTGGTTCTCGATTTCGGAAAGCCGGATCGGATTCTATGGCGACGCTGCTACTTTTTTTACCTCCGCACCGTAGTCCCGCGTTTCGGTCGACTGTTTTTCGGCGACTGCGACACGCACGGCTACATCCTGGAATCTCTGCAAAACTATCCCGCGCAGCGCGGGGTTGAAGCCATGATGCAACGCATGAACTTCACCGAGACCCGCATCATCCATCTCCTCGGCGGGATCATGAGCATCAACTACGGCCGCACGGGTGTGATTAAAAGTGGCTGAGAATGGATTCTCTCAGATTCAAAGAGATGAAGTGGGGATGGGCCGATACGGCCCACACTACAGAACTGCAGCTGGCTGACGTGAAGGGGGAGGGGATGAGGATTTACGACAGAAATATGGGCCCGGACCTGCTTTGAAACAGTGCGGGCAGAGTTCAGAGGCCTCGTCTTTTTTGCGGCTAAACTCAGCCCTGCCCGTTTCCGCTTTGAGTTCTTTCTTCCGCTGTGTTGAACTCGACGCGTTTTCTTAACAGCCCGTTAACGCCAATCACCCGATGAACAATTCTCCGGTCGAATGCATCTATGACGCTAAAGCGCAACTGGGGGAAGGCCCCTCCTGGCTTCCCGCGCGCAAGCAACTGCTCTGGGTGGATATTGAGAAATCACGAGTTCACCTTTTCGATCCAGTCACTCGGGGCAATCAGACTTTCGAGATTGGCTGTCATGTCGGATGCGCCGTGCCCGGGACGAGTGGGGATATTTTTGTCGCAACCGCGAAAGGGTTCGGTCAACTCAGCTTGGCCACTGGCAAAACGACCTGGATCACCGATCCCGAAGCCGACCTTCCAGGCAATCGCTTTAACGACGGCAAAGCAGATCCGGCCGGACGCTTCTGGGCTGGTAGCCTGTCCTACGCCGAAAAAGAACCCATCGGCGGCCTTTTTCTGCTCGATGAGCATCGGCAGGCGAGGAAGGTCTTGGGCGACGTCACCATCTCCAATGGATTGGGCTGGAGTCCCGATCAACGCACCTTCTACTACATTGACACTCCGACTATGCGAGTGGATGCCTTCGACTTCGACCCCGTCACCTCGGCGATTTCCAATCGCCGAACGGTCATCCGAGTTCCTCAAGGCATCGGCTACCCCGACGGCATGACTACGGATAGAGAAGGGATGATTTGGATCGGCATGTGGGATGGTGGAGCGGTCACTCGGTGGGATCCTAAAACTGGCGAGATGACGGGGAAAATAGAACTCCCGGTGGCGAGGGTCACCGCCTGCTGCTTCGGCGGCGAGAATCTGGACGAGCTATACCTCACAACCGCCAGCACCCGATTAGACCCCGCCGCCTTGGCCCAGCAACCTCTGGCAGGAGGACTTTTTCGAGTGAAGCCGGGCGTGCAGGGATTTGCGCCATTCGAGTATCGGGGCTAGCAGGCTCTCGGCCCTTAGCCCAGTCGGGCAGATGGGTTTGATCTCCCGTCCTCTGCGACGAGACGTCATGGTTCTGAAATTCAAAATCACCGTTTCAAACTCTAAAATGAGAATCGCCGCAGGGTCTCTACTGTTCGCGTGTCTGCTTGTGACAGGGTGTGCCTCGCGATCCGTGGTCCCGGCTGAGCCGGCGCTTCAGCGCGCCACCGCCTATCTTCATTCGGTCCGCACGACTCAAGGCACAGCAGAGCTCCAAGTCGCGGTCAGACGGTTTACCTCGCCTTCGTATCCAGGACAAACCGTCTGGTTAGTGGGAGCCTCTCATCTTGGCGATTTCAAGTATTACGCCGGCTTGCAGAAGCTCCTCAATGCACAGGACGTGGTCCTCTTCGAAGGGGTTCGCGCCTCGGAGCACGCTGCGACAGAGGAGGAGCAGGTGCCCCATGAGATCGACCGGCAGGCGTTGGACGATTCCCTTCAGGGATCGATGGCCCGCGCGCTGGGATTGGTTTTTCAACTCACAGCGGTGGACTACTCACTCAAACATTTTCGCAACAGCGATCTATCGCTTCCGGATATTGAACGCCTGGTCAGCACCAATCTCTCCGCCGTCAAAGGTGAGGAGGGGCAGGCGGAAGCGAGCGCGGAGTTCGTCCTTTTGACGCAAGCGCTGAGCGGAGATTCCTGGTTGAACGTGGTCGCAAACGTGATGCTCAGCTTCGTTCACGCCAGCCCGAAGCTGCAAGGCCTCGCCAGACTAATGCTCATCGAGGTGACGGGCAGCGTCGCTGCGGACATGGAATCGCTCGCTGCCATGAGTCCAGGGATGAAGGGCCTCATCACGGTCCTGGTGGAGGCTCGAAATAAGAAAGTGATGGGGGATCTTCAGTCGCTTCTGAAGAAAGACGCCCACTCCAAAAGCATCGCGATTTTCTACGGAGCTGCGCACATGAAGGACTTTGAAGCACGACTTGCCAACGAGCTGAGTTACCTCCCTCGAGAGGAACGCTGGCTGACCGCCTTTGACGTGGACCTCAAATCCTCCGGCATCGGCGAAGGGGAGGAGAAAATTCTCCGCTCCCTACTCGACTGGCAACTTGAAGCGCTTGGACAGCGTAGCAAAGCTGCCCCGTAGTGCTGAGCGTCCGTGCATCGACTTAGCAAGGCAAGGACCCCGGCCGACAGGAATTCTCCTTTTGATCTCCGAGTCGCAAGCTGTGGACGAGAACCAGAACCGATGGTCATGGCTCGGGTCGCCTTTGGCTCGTCCGACTTAAGCGCCAACGGTGCTCCCCATCTCAGCCTGGGGCCAACGCCCCAGGACAACGCCGCAAAAAACACCAGGAGGGCTGAAGGCCCGACCTATCACCCGCGCCGAAAGAATCGGGCCTTCAGCCCTCTAGCCTGTCGATGGACCTGTTCCTTGGGCGTTGCCCAAGGCTGGGATGGCACGGGCCTTTGGCCCTCAGGAATTTTGATCTCAATCTAAAATGAGCAACTGCTGCACGGCCGACGTTCCGCTCGGAGTTCCTGAAAGGGCTGAGCCATGGGTTCTTCCCTCTCATTCGACTTGCCCTATTTCAGGACATTTCTCCCTCTCTTTTAATTTTGAAGGTCCTTGCGTTGCATCGCTCTTAAAGGCCCCTCCTTAGAGAGCCGATGGAACGTAGGAGTGAATATGAACTGGCAACGCTTCAGCCTAATGGTGGTGATCCTGATCAGCTTTCCCTGGATGACACAGGCGGAAACGCCGAATGGGAGCGCGTTGGTCCTTACCAACGAGCCGATTTTGCGGCTGGATAGCCTCAAGATCGGGTCGCTGACTTTCACCAACGTTCAGGTGACCGCACGAACCGACACCGACATCTTTATCCGACACCGGAAAGGGATCGCGAATTTCAAAGTTGAGGATGTGCCCCGCGAGGTCCTCGAGCAGCTGGGTTACGCGCTGAATCGACCCCAAGAGAGTGTGGCCGCGAAAACGACCGATCTGAAGGCCAGGGTTTCCAAAGGATTTTCTAGCACTTTCGCCGCCGCTCAGAAGAGCCAGTTCCTGATGCACTGGGTGAAAAAGGTCCGCGCCCGCATCATCGCAACCAAGGAATCACAGTCAGGCACAAACGCATCGGCCGGGGCGGAATCCGGGAGCCTTGCGGCGACAAGCGAAGAGAACGCGGAGGGCGCAGCTGAACAGGAGGGGGAAACGCTTCCAGAGTGGGATCAGCTCACTGCAAAAGTTCCCCAATTGGCCCTGATCCTCTTCTCCGTCTTGGTGGTCACGGTTCCCCTGAGCTATTTCTTCTTTTGCTATACCGCCAAATTGATCTGCCAAAAGGCAGGAGCACGACCTGGGGCGCTGATCTGGTTGCCAATCGTCTCGGTCTTCCCACTGCTG
>JAYTTC010000382.1:0-5802 GCA_043745255.1 Verrucomicrobiales bacterium | reverse complement strand
TTTGGAACCAGCCAGAGGGCTCAAGGCGTTCTCTGAGGGAGCAGCCCCGAGCGCATACCAGAGCTCCGCACAGAAGCCGTTGCCGGTGACTTTAGTTCTCGCCCCCGAGGAACTCTCGACCAGGTACACAAACGCAGGATTCCTCGGTTCCGCGGTTATATAGGCCAGGCAGCCTTGCGCGTGAGCCAGGATGCTGGGCATCAATAACATCAGCGTTAGAAACATAGTTTTCATGGCGTAAACCCTAAAAGAGTGGTGCCTCCTAGTAAGTAATCCGCATTTTGGCAGCATACACATCAAGAGCCCCGCTCTGCGGGTTATCAAGGGTGCTGTTCGAATTATCACCCCATATGGGGTAAGCAATGCCGTTGTGGAAGTCCAAGCCGGAGTAGTCCCCAAAGTCGAATAGAGAGTGAGAGTAGCAACATGCCGGCAGAAGGGGAGTTTGATCCGCGTCAGAAAGACCTACGGACACCCGCCGATTCAGGGAGAAAGTTCGGCCGCCGTCTCGGCTGATGCTGAGGTAGTAGGACACTTTGTGGTTCAGAGGATCGTCACTCGAGTCGTAAAAACCTACAGCAATATTTCCGGTCGTTTGGTCAATAGCTAGCCTAGGTAGAAACTGGGATCCTGCTGTCATGTCGTCGTTAACCCTTACAGGTGGGGACCAGTGCAAACCAACGTCGTCCGAGTACCTCACGAATATGTCGGTGTCATCGGTGTGATCTCCGATCCAGCTTTGCTGCGTAGCATCGTAGTCGTAGTGAGACGGAGTGGTGTCAGTGTACATCAGGTACACGCGCCCCCCGATTAACCCATTCGATCTATCCCGCGCAAGTCCGATTTCCTCGCCAACCGGTCTGTGGCTTTGAGGCGTAATAAACAAGTCAGATACTATTGCGAAAACGTTCAACGGCGGCAGGATCGGCTGCTGCTGCGTGAACCCGTAACTAAGCCCTAGGCCGTCTTGATCCCAAAATGAGTAAACCCCCCGACTAGGAATGTCCGATTGGAAAGTGACGAGCAACTCCCCGTTAGAGCCGATAACCATATCCCCGAAGTTCCCGGGAGTAGCCGTAGAAACGAATTTAATGGGAGAGAAGCTAACAGCACCTCCAAGCGCAGAGACCTCTGCACCCATAACCGTTTCGTAGTTGCCCCCACCTAACACCACCCAAACGCTCTCTACGTCAGCAGTCCTACCTGGCCCGATAACGACGGTCGCCTGATCCACGCCTCCACCAGGTAGACTGGTCAGCGCAGAGAAACTCACACCACCGTCGACGCTCCGCACCACTTGAATGGCCCTTACGCCGGAACCAATGGGTTCTTCGAGATATACCAAGTAAAGATTTCCAAAACGGTCAAACGCAGCACTGGGATCCCCAAAACCGTCGTCGGCGTTGAGGGAAAGATTACGGGCGATGTCGGGGGTTGCGGTCGCCAAGTTCTACCCCCAGTGAATGAGTATGAACGGACAAGTCCCCCTCCAACACTTGCTGGACCGATAGAGAACCCCACAACGTTCTCGGGATCGGCATGATTGATGGCGATCGCGGTCTCCGTATCGCTTTCGGTCTTCTTGCTCAGATTCATGTTAGCCTGCTTCGGGAGTGCAAACGTCACGAGCTCAGGGACGGTGGACTGATTACTCATGAGTCGCGTCACGTTACCGCTGACTGTGGAGCATGCCACTACCATATCCTGTTTCGAATCATTGTCGAGCTGGCCGAACGCAATAGCGACTGGCTGAGAAGCCGTAGCAAAACTCTGCGCAGCCGGCAGGAACTTTCCGTTCCCCAGCCCTCGGAAAATGTCGACTTTAGCCTGACTCTTTGACGTCACAAGGACGTCCACGCGACCATCCAGATTTGCATCAAGGACCGCCATCCCATTTGGTTGGCCGCTCGTCGTATACGTATTCGAGGCAGGGAAATGCCCCGTTCGGTCATTCACGAATACTTGAAGGGTACCCGAGGTCTCGTTCGCGACAACAAGATCATCGTAGCCATCCCTGTCGAAATCGCCCACCGCCACCGCGCTGGGCAAAACTCCGACGCTCAGATGGACAACCAGCGTGAAACCACCATTGCCAGTCCCGCGCAGGATTGTCACTTTTCCCGCGTCCCGGTCTACCACAGCGAGGTCCAGTTTGGCATCCCGGTCGAAGTCCCCCGACGCGAGAGCCCAAGGCTTTGCGGACGCAATTCCAAGATCAACGGCAACCGGAGAACCAAAAGTGCCATCTCCGTTCCCCGGAAAAAAGGAGAGCTTGCTGAACGCAGGAGAGGGATCATCAACAGAGTTCGCCACAACCGCGTCAAGGAAACGTGTCGAATCGCCGTGGAAGTTCCCCAATACCAAAGCCCTGGTTCCTTGTCGTCCCACTGCGTAGTTGATGCCTTGAGCCCAACCCGCGCTGGTGGGAGACTTGAGCCATACGGTAATGGTGCCGGACCCTCCGCCGTTGTAGTTTGCCGTGACTAGATCGCGATAGCCGTCCTGATTTAAATCGGCGCATGCAATTGCGACGGGTCCGTGCGCCGTCGGCCCGACTCCGTTGACGATAGGGAGGGTCAGAGCGGGGGTGAACCCACCCAGCCCATCCCCTGAAAAGATCTGCACATTATCACCGCTCGAGGAGGCAACCGCGAAGTCCAGATTGGGGTCGATGTTTGCACCTGCGTCCGTTGTCAGCCGCGCCAACAGGACAGCATCTGCGCTGCTGGTGGTCGGGTAGTCCGTTTTTGGAGCGAAGGAGGAATCGGGCAGCGTGCTAGAGTTGATCGTCACTTGAAGCGACCCGCTCCCGGACGGGTTCTCGATAACCACATCGCTTCTGCCATCCCGGTTGAGATCGCCGACCTGCACCGAAGCGCCAGCCGCCGAAGCGCCAAAATCCCGGTGAACTGAGAAAGTTCCGTTGCCATTCCCATGGAATACACTGAGCAAACTGGTTCCAGACTCATTGACCGTCACCAAGTCAACTCTGCTGTCACCGTCCAAGTCGCCAACAGCGACTCCCTTGCAGGGATTGCCCGTCCCCGTGGAGTAATTCACGGCGGTTAGGAAAGTGCCTGCGCTTTGAGCATTTCCAAGAAGCACGGCGACGGATTTGCCATCGTAATTTGCGACCGCGAGATCCTGCCATCCGTCCAAGTCGAAGTCCTCCAGCACCAGAGAGTATGGGCTCCTGGGGGTAGCTGTGCCCGTGGCGTAAGAGACGGCCGGCTTGAAAGTTCCATCGGGGTTACGCAGTATGATACTAATGTTGCCACTGCCTTGGTTTGCAACAGCGATGTCTCTCTGTCCATCCCGATCAAAATCCCCAAGCACCAAGGCTCGTGGGTTCGTGCCAACAGTCAAGGCTTGGGGGCTGCCATACGCGACCGAGGTGAGTGTCGCACTCGAGCGGAGCAACACACTCACCGTGCCGGAGTTATAGTTCGCCACAACCAAGTCAGGCGCAAAATCTCGCGTCGCGGCTCCATTCATGTCTGCGATGGCAACAGCTACGGGAGACGCCCCAGCGAGGAACGTCTGTTCGGCCAGGAACGCGCCGTTCGCCTGCTGGAGGCAAATACCCACGGTGCCAGCTGCCGAATGAGTGACGATGATATCCGGCCATAGATCCTGGTTGATGTCGGCGATCGCAAGTCCCGATACGGCGGAGCCAAGGTTTAGGACGGTCGCCGCAAGGAATGTTCCATCGCCTTTGCCGAGTCGTATCATTACCTGATTTGCCGTCGTGCTCGCCGTAACGAGATCAGGTAGATGGTCATCGTTTAAGTCCCCCATGGCCGCCACTCCGGGCTTTTCAGTCGCGGCGTACGCGCTCGGAGGATCGAAAGCGGCCCCGCAGTCTTCGGTCATAAATGCGGAGCCGCAGCCGCTATAGGACTGAACTACGGGAGTCGTGATGCTGCAGTATTTGACATTGGATAGGCTTGGACACGCATTTCCAACACAGCGCACCCCTACGCCGCACTGGTCAAATCGCGTGTCACTCAGGTAGTGAGTGATCACCGGACCAGAACTGCTCTGGTTGTATTCGATGCCGGTCTGCGCCCAGCGGAACCTCAGGTTAGAGAGGGTGGTCGAGACCGGCATGAAATAAACCCGGATCGCTGGCGATGCTGCTTGAGCTGGATTACCCGTGCTCCCCGCGATCAATTCACCAATCAGGTCATCATCGCGACTCGTGAAGACGGCAGGATTTCCTGCGGTGGCAGTAGAGTTCACCCCTCCGTAAGTCATCAGGTACGCATTGGGTGCAAGCTTGATGATACATCCAGGTTGAAAATAAAGCGTGCCCCCAAAATATGTGTTGCCCGCGACGAAGTAGGACCCCGTCGAGAAAGTATACGAAGCCGAGCCGGACACAGTGACATAATCGAGAATCACCCCACGGGTGTCGCGTCGTGCGTTGCCCGCGATTAGCTTCATTGCCTGCGTTCCGGACCTCTTCGAAGGCAATACAGGCAGCGCTAGGGCCATCTCTTTGCGAGACGCTCGACCAAGCAATGGCTTGGCGGCTCCCTTTGGCAGGAAGGCTAGCTTCCCTCGAAGTTCGTCGACTGAAACGCTCTCGATCAGGAAGGTGCGCTCATTCTGGTGATACCAGAGCTTGGCGACGACCACTGGATCATTCCCGTCCGCTGATGATAGTTCGACTACAGCAGGGGTCTTGTCGTCCCTGACGGGTTCATCGCCCCGAGCAAAAGCCTTACCCGCGCCAAAAAACTGGTCGCCAAAATCGAGGAGCTGATCAACCAGGTCGGGCTCCGCCATTTTTGCTCTCACCGCCGGGTCCATCTCCTCCTTCAGAACTCGATTAATGATTCGGGGTTCCGGCGATCCCATGAACTCATTCCATGTTTCCAATCGTACGGTAACATCCCCGGCGAAATCAGGCTGAGCCGCCACGATAGCTGAAATGTCCTCGCGCAAAATCACATCGCTCTCGAAGGCCCCCTTGGTATAGGTGAAGCGAAGGTCCGCGATCACCCCGTCAAAGCAATCCTTGAAGAGAATCTGGTTCGGAGGGAGAAGCTCGCCGACCGAGTCTTTAACTTTCCCCACCTGCATCGTCTTGCCGCTTGCGGGGGAGTGTAAAAAGAGCCCGACGGGACGCGATAGGAGTCGAACACCCCCGGCACTGGTCAAGTCGACTAGCACTGGGCTGGCCACAGTCGCGGCGATAAAGACCTTCGTTGGGCCGTGGACTGCAGTGGCTCCCCCTTCAACGATTTCGAAGAGGTCCTGGGAGGCTGCCATTTCTGGCCGTCAAAGTAGTTCATCCCGGCTGCGATCTGTGTGTAGGTTGACGAGACGCCCGGACTGGTTTCAACGGTGACAACCTCGAAGCAGGTCCCAACCTTATCGGTGGCCTCCACCCCTGATTTTGCACCCGCGATCTGTGACTGAGCCCTGGCAAGTGGCAACCAAATTACTAGAGCAAGTAGTATGAGAAAGGGACCGGGGACAGCAGGAATCGTTTTGACGGGGTTCATAGGCGCTATGCAATCTGAGAATTCCAAGGATTTTCCTTCGTAATTGCTTTACCATGCCTCCGACGACTTATTATGTTATGGACCCTACGCAGACCCCATTCGGGGTCAAGCTCGCACTTTAAGAGAAAAGGTAACTAACTGTAAGCGGATACTGCCGTCACCGAGTAACTGGGGTGCAATTAAAAGTGGATGAGATCTGGATCCTTGGAGAAAGCCTGAATGGGTCGCTGCGTGAGCGCGCCGCCCACTTCAGCGGCCGCGATGTCCCGACAGAAGTAGGTTCTCGGAA
>JAYTTC010000381.1:0-1598 GCA_043745255.1 Verrucomicrobiales bacterium | reverse complement strand
GGGGGAGCAGGCTGGCGGCTCGGCTGGCGGAGTTGTTGGCGAGCATCTGGCAACACCCCGTTCCGTCCGGCAACCTTGACGTTAGCATGCATCGTGACGATCTCGATCAAGGGATCGCTCCGGAGGTGCATACCACCACCCTGCCAGCGGACATCAACGGAAAAACCGTCGTGTTAGTGGACGACGTTCTGTTCAGTGGACGAACCGTTCGCGCCGCGCTCGATGCGCTTCACGATTTGGGACGCCCCCGACGCATCCAACTCGCAGTCCTCATCGATCGAGGGCATCGCGATCTTCCAATCAAGCCTGACTTTGTTGGGAAAAACGTTCCCACCTCACGCCAGGAGCGAGTCGAAGTACGCTTCGTGGAGGAGCATGGAGAGGACGCAGTGTATCTCGACCGGCACCCCCAATTATGAGCTGGAACCGCAAACATCTCCTCGATATCCAGTCCCTCAGCCCCGCTGAGATCGTCACCGTTCTCGACACCGCACGCGCGTTCAAGGCGGTGGGCGAGCGCGCGATCAAGAAGGTGCCGGCACTCCGAGGCAAGACGGTGGTCAATCTGTTCATCGAGCCCTCCACTCGCACGCGGATCAGTTTCGAACTTGCCGCCCTCCGGCTCACCGCCGATGTGATCAATTTCACTGCCGAGGCTTCGTCGCTCAAGAAAGGCGAAAGCCTCAAAGATACCGCGCGAAATCTCGAAGCCCTCAATGCGGATATCATTATCATCCGCCATAGCGCCACCGGAGCGCCTCATTTTCTCTCCCGTTTTCTGAAAGGCAGCGTGATCAACGCAGGAGACGGCGCCCATGAGCATCCTACCCAGGCACTCCTCGACACGTTCACCATCCGCGAACATAAAGGAAATATCGAAGGACTGAATGTCACCATTCTCGGCGACATTCTCTACAGTCGTGTCGCCCGCTCAAATATCTGGGCACTCCTTAAGCTCGGCGCCAAGGTCACTCTCTGCGGTCCTAGCACTCTCGTCCCGAAAGTGTTTGAAGAGATGGGATGCCAGGTCAGCTATGACGTGGATGCCGCCATCGCGAACGCCGACGTCATCAATCTCCTTCGCATCCAACACGAGCGCCAACGCAAGACCATGTTCCCGAGCATCGGGGAGTACACCAGCCTCTTCGGATTGTCGCGCGCGCGATTCGCAAAGACCAAGCCCGACGTGCTCATCATGCATCCGGGTCCGCTCAATCGAGGAATTGAGATCAACAGTGAAGTCGCTGACTGCGAGCGATCGGTGATTCTGGAACAGGTCACCAACGGACTCGCGGTGCGGATGGCGGTGTTGTTCCTGATTAATGGGGGCAAAGGTCCCCAGGAAATCGCACACTAGCGGGCCGTCTTACTTTGGAGATCCATTCCGCGAACCGAGCCTTGGGTAGCGTTTGCCCTCCCTGGGTGATCGGATGACGGCCTGCCAATCCGAAGTTTCATCGGACCTCACCCAGGTCGACTGGTGTCGCATGCCCTCGCACTGAATGTCCCCTGGTTTCAAGCAAGATCGCCACCAAGACCGCCGTGACCACGGCCAAGTGTTTTCCGACCACCGCTGCTAGAAAAAGCCTAGTGCGGCC
>JAYTTC010000380.1:0-1598 GCA_043745255.1 Verrucomicrobiales bacterium | reverse complement strand
GGAGCGATGGCGAGGTGTGAGCGCCTTGCCTTTATCGGCGTGGTTGTAGGCAGAAAACCCCACGAGAAGGTGACTTCGTTCTGCGGGGCCACAAGCCGCAAGCACTGGTTGGGCGCAAGCCGGTGTTGATTCGAGAATGCGTTATGAGCATTCTCCCACGAATTCGTCACCAACGAGGCGGAGTTTCGTGACCGGCGAGCTGCAATGAAGGAAAACCAGACACTGGAATGGAAGGAATCGTGGCGCGACGAGTTTCTCAACGTCGTTTGCGGATTTGCGAATGCTGAGGGCGGCACGCTTCAGATCGGACGGAACGATAATGGCGACGTGGTCGGCATGAGCGGAGTTCAGAAGCTGCTGGCGGATCTGCCCAACAAGATCCGAGATGTGCTCGGCATTCAGGTCGCCGTCAACCTGCGAAGGAAGGGTGGTCGGGAGTTCATCGTAATCGATGTCCCCGCATACACCTCCCCCATCAGCCTCCGTGGTCATTACTTCCAGCGCAGCGGTAGCACGACCCTCGAACTCAAGGGGGCGAGTCTCGATCGCTTCCTTCTGCGTCGGCAGGGACGGACTTGGGACGCTGTTCCGATCCCGGGCGTAACCGTCCGGAACCTGTCTTCGCTCGCTCTCAAGCGCTTCCGGGCGTTGGCGCGGGATGGAGGCCGTGTCGAACCCGGGGTGCTTAGGGAGTCTGCGGTCAGTCTGTTGGAGAAACTGAATCTGTTCGAAAGGCGAATGCTGAAACGCGCTGCGGTTCTGCTGATCCATCGTGATTACGCGAAAGGGGCGCCTGTTCAAATTCGTGTCTATGAGGATCGACTGAAGATTTGGAACCCCGCGGTGCTCCCCGAGGGGTGGACAGTGGAGGACTTGCTGCGGGACCACGCCTCGCTTCCATTCAATCCGAATATCGCAAACGCCTTCTTCCGCGCGGGTGAGATCGAGGCGTGGGGGCGTGGAATTCAAAAAATCTTTCAAGCCTGCGCAGAGGCCCGCACTCCCCAACCGCAGATCCGAGTTTCCGGTCACGATTTGTGGATCGAGTTCGGATTCCCTTCGGCGTACGCCTCGACCTTGCTTTCGGAGCGAACGACATCCTCCTATGGACAGACCCCAAAGTGGGGTGAAAAGTGGGGTGAAAAGACGACGGTAAAGCGTATCCGGATCGCGTTAGTCATGAAGAGAAACAGCAAGGTCACTACCCTGGAGCTTGCAAGGCTATTCGGCATGGTGCCGACTGCGATAGATCGGCATCTCAAAGCGATGCGTAACAATGGGAGCATCGTTCGTGTTGGACCGGCGAAAGGTGGACACTGGAAGGTTGCCGAGTGAGATCGGCAACGGTTGAGGAGGGGCGGCTTAAGACTCACGACAAAGTTCGGAGAAAAGTTCGGAGAAAATCATTGCGCTGATGAGGAGCTAACCGCAATGCCGTTAAGGCAATTCTGCCTTGATGGGAATAGTTTGATATTCTGGGCCGCCATTTTTGTAGGTGATTTTGATAAGCCTTGGCCAACTGCTGACGGGTTGGCGCAGGGCGCGCTGACAGGATCTCTTGCGCCGTTTGCTCAACGCATAGTTGGCCACTTGTTGGA
>JAYTTC010000379.1:0-5812 GCA_043745255.1 Verrucomicrobiales bacterium | reverse complement strand
TCTCGTCGTTGCGGTGGTTGTCTTCTGTAGTGTGGGCCGTATCGGCCCATCCCCGCCCCACCTCTTCGAATCTGCGACACTCCATTCTCACCCACTTTTAATCGCACCCCATTCTGATACACCCGCCCACACACTCACCGACGGCTAACGGCTGCGGCCGGGAGGCCAAAGCTTCCCGTGTTCCAGCCATTCCGTCACCAGGGAGCGGAACGCCACGGTGGGCGGATCCTCCCGGTCCTGATTCCAAAGCATCACGAGGGACACCGTGTGCGTGGGTGTCAACGGCACCAGCTCCAGCATGGATTCCTTGGGTTCTGAAACAATTCCTTCTGGAACAACTCCGATCCCGGCCCCAGCCTCAACATATTGCAGCACCGTTCCAATCAGACTGGGACTATGTTGAACTCTCGGTGCAAAACCAGCCTCCCGACAGGCCGCAAGAATCGCATCATGCACTGAAACCCGCGGGTAACGCCGCCGATACTCTGCAAGGAGCCTTCCGAGGAACGGACGCGTTGGCGGCCCAATATATCCCAGTCTCAGCTCCCCTTCCTCACCGGCGGCAGTCCGGCGCACACGCCTGAGTGATTCCTCAAATCGATCCAGAAGAAGGCCAATCTCCTCCAGCAGCACCGCGCCTGCGGGGGTCAATCGCACCGATCGTCGGGTGCGATCCAACAAGCCCGCGCCCAGCTCGCGCTCGACCTCCTGCACCGCGCGGCTCAGTGCGGGTTGAGCGATGCGGAGCCGTCTCGCGGCTCGCGAAAAGCTCAGCTCCTCTGCCACCGCCTGAAAATATCGGAGATGTCGTAAATCCATAGGAGGCCCAGAACACCATTCCACCCCACCCGCCCGCTCAGCATACCGACCCCTTGTCCGAGTCGGAAAACGATCTATGCCCTGGCGGCATGGGTCTCATAACAAGATTCTATTTCTGTTACAAGTCCAGCTCCCCTAAGGTCGGGAAGTGAAACGAGTCGACTCAGCCCTATGATCCCCTAGGCACGCACATTGTCCTTAGGTAGAGGCGGCCCTCGCTAACCCTCCAGACCTCCGAATGAGCACTATCCAGCTGGCAGTTCAGTTTTTCCTCCAGATCGGCCTGATCCTTTTATTTTGTCGGCTGGTGGGCATCGTGGCCGCTCGTCTCGGACAGCCCCAAGTGGTTGCGGAGATGATCGCCGGCGTGCTGTTAGGGCCCTCGCTCTTTGGACTCTTCTGGCCCGATGCGTTCAAATCGCTTTTCCCGGCCGATTCACTTCGTGTGCTCTTCCCTGTATCTCAGCTCGGCCTGGCCCTATACATGTTCGTGGTAGGACTGGAGTTTCGAGTCGATATTGTCACGCGTCGTCTCCGAAGCTCGATCCTCGTCTCGTTTGCGGGAATGGCAGCTCCGTTCGCCCTAGGTGTCGGTCTGGGATGGTATTTCTTCCATCACACTCACCTCTTTCCCGCCAAAACCTCCCTCTTGGAGGCCACGCTCTTCATGGGAGCCTCGATGTGCATCACCGCCTTCCCGATGCTGGCGCGCATCATTCACTTCAAGGGGCTCGCGGGAACCACCATGGGGACGGTCGCTCTCGGAGCCGGTGCCATCGATGACGCCATGGCCTGGTGCCTGCTTGCCGTGGTGCTAGCCAGCTTCACCGACGATTACAATCACGCCATCTGGAACATCGGCGGTGGCATCGGGTATGTCTCGTTCACGCTGGCCGTGCTCAAGCCATTGCTCGCGCGATGGAGTCGCGGCATCACGCAACGAGGGGAGCTTTCTGAATCCGAGTTCGTGCTCTGTCTCTCGATGCTGGCCCTGGGAGCCTGGTTCACCGATATGATCGGCCTGCATGCGGTGTTCGGAGCTTTCGTGATGGGCATCGCCATGCCGCGCGGAGTCCTCACCAAAGCGCTCATCGACCGCGTCCAACCCCTCACTGTCGCCCTCATTCTGCCGCTCTTCTTCACCTACTCTGGACTCAACACCCGCATCGGCCTGCTGAACTCCGGGTATCTCTGGTTCATCGCAGCGTTGGTTCTCCTCGCGGCGGTGCTTGGCAAAGGCGTTGCCTGTTGGCTGGCCGCCCGCGCGACGGGCATCTCCAACCGGGAGGCGCTGGGAATCGGAACGTTAATGAACGCTCGAGGGCTCATGGAGCTGATCATTATCAACATCGGACTCTCACGCGGTGTGATCTCCCCCGAACTGTTCGCCACACTCGTTATCATGGCTGTGGTCACCACCCTCATGGCTTCGCCCATCTTCGAAAGACTGGTCGGCTCAGGAACCTATCAGCCGGAGCCGGAGCTTGAGAGGGCGGGCATCAGGCGTTGATCGAAAATCCCCCTCCCAGCCCTCTTGACAGCTGTAACTCCTGCAGTTACATATCTCCTCGTCGATGAGAACCAGCTGTCGATTTGCCATGGCTGTCCATGTCCTGACCGTCCTCGCCTACAAAGACGGGGATAGCGTCACGTCCCAGTTTCTGGCCGGGAGCGTGAACACCAATCCGGTGACCATTCGCAGGCTGCTCCTGGAGCTACAGAAGGCGAAACTAGTAGAAACCCGTAAAGGAGCTGGATTCGGATCACGGCTCAGCCGCTCACCCACAAAGATCGATTTAGCTGAAGTTTACCGGGCTGTAGAGGACGATGAGCCCTTCATATTCCCCGTCAAAAAACCGGATGCGGACTGCCCGGTTGGACAATGCATCCAATCGATGCTGACCCGGGTGTTTACCGCGGCAGAACAAGCTTTGGAGCGGGAACTCTCCTGCACCACACTTTCGGATATCGTTGACCGCGTGAGACGGACCTGCAAACGGTCTCACAAAAAGAGCGTTTAGTGGCACCGATGTTTTGTAGTCCATCCTGTTACATATAAAATTTTTGAGTGCCTTAGAACTCTCCTGAAAACCGCAGATCACTCACTCGGAATATCAAGACTTAACTCTCAAATGAGACCCATGCAAAACGAGGCATTGATCCAGCAGCTCCAATGGCGCTATGCCACCAAGAAGTTTGACCCGGCGCGGAAAATCTCTAATGAAGATTGGGAGACTCTGGAGGAGGCGCTCGTACTCACGCCCTCCTCGTTTGGCCTCCAACCCTGGAAATTCTTTGTGGTTTCCAATCCAGCGCTCCGAGAGAAACTGCTCCCTGTCTCCTGGGGCCAACGACAAGTCATCGACGCGTCGCATCTGGTCGTGTTCGCTATTCGAAAAAATCTGGGCACCGCGGACCTCGACCACTATCTGCGGCGCATGGCCGAGGTGAGGGGCATCGAGGTGGCCTCGCTCGATCCGTTCCGCAAGGTTGTGGCTGGTTTCCTAAGCCGCGACCCATCGGAGTTCAACGTGAATGAATGGGCCACACGACAAGTCTACATCGCGCTCGGCAACTTTATGACCTCAGCCGCCCTGATTGGAATCGACACCTGCCCGATGGAGGGACTCGAACCGGTTCAGTATGATAAGGTTCTTGGTCTGGCAGAACTGGGCTACGCCACGGTGGTCGCTTGTCCAGCGGGCTATCGTGCTAGCGACGACAAATACGCGGTCACTCCAAAAGTTCGATTTCCGGCGAGCGAGATGATTCAGCGATTCGGCTAATCGCCCGTTAGAGTTGCATCAAGTCCCAACACCCCCCACATTGCGGTCCGACGACTCCATCATAAACGAACCCCTATGACTGAATGTGTCACAGAGCCCGGTTCCGCGACCGCTCCTCCTCGGGATGAGCTTGAGCACCGTCAACTCCGAGAGGATGAGTATTGGCGATCGATCCCCGGCTACTCCGCCGTGAGGCCGGAGGAATTCCACAACCATCGCTTCCAATCACAGCAGAGCGTCACCAACGTGCGACAGCTGCGGGAGACGCTCGCCACACGAGTCCCAGAATCCTTCTATCAGGATGTCGCGACAGGTTTGGAGCGGGCTCCCATGGCCCTCCGCATCTCCCCCTACCTACTCAGTCTAGTAGACTGGGACGATCCCTATCGCGATCCCATCCGGACGCAATTCCTGCCGGTGGCATCGCAGCAGATTCCCAATCACCCCGAGCTGAGGCTGGACTCTCTTCATGAACAGCGCGATTCACCGGTTCCAGGGCTTACCCACCGTTATCAGGACAAAGCCCTGTTTCTACCGCTGGATTCGTGTCCCGTGTACTGCCGATTTTGCACGCGAAGCTACGCCATTGGAGGCAGCACGCAGACGGTTGAGAAGCTGAAGCTCTCCGCCCGCACCGAGCGATGGGAGGAGGCATTCCGCTACATTGCGTCACGTCCCGGGCTTGAGGACATCGTGATCAGTGGAGGCGACACGTACAACCTGAAAGCTGAGCAACTGGAGTTAATAGGCCAGCGCTTGCTCAGCCTCCCCAACATCCGGCGGATTCGGTATGCCACCAAGGGACTCTGCGTGCTGCCGCAAAAGATCCTCACCGACGAGCCCTGGTTGGACGCCTTGACTCGCGTGGTGGAGCTGGGTCGGCGGCATCACAAGGATGTAGTCGTGCACACGCACTTCAACCATCCAAACGAGATCACTGAGATCACTCGGCTTGCCCTAAATCGATTCGCTGAGCGCGGCATCACCGTGCGATGCCAGACGGTTCTGCAAAGCGGAGTGAATAACCAACCGGAGACGATGCAGTTGCTGATCAGGCGGCTCAGCTACCTCAACATTCATCCTTACTATGTCTACTTCCACGATCTTGTTCCGGGAGTGGAGGACCTACGCACGTCTCTGAGTGAAGGTCTGTTGATTGAAAAACACGTTCGCGGTCACACCGCCGGTTTCAACACGCCTTCCTTTGTGGTGGATACGCTCGGGGGCGGCGGAAAACGGGATGCCCATTCCTTCGAGCATTACAATCGTGAGACCGGAATCGCCGTCTTCACCAGCCCGAGCGTGAAACCGGGCGTCCAGTTCCTCTATTTCGACCCGCTTCGCACCCTCCCGCAGGAGCAGCAAGCCCGCTGGCAGCGTCCGGATGAGCGTCGACTGATGATCGACAACGCATTGAATGGTGTGCGCGATTGAGGCTGAGGTGATTTCGTTTCACTCGACATAACTTCGCGAGGAAAACTCGACAACCTCGCCCTACTAGCACCGCCCAAGACCGCGCTCTTCTGCTCCGCCCGCTGTCCCGGCAGTGCCATCCTGCGGGCCTGCGAGTTCATCGCCGCACTTGGCAATCTCGGCGAATCCTCCTGACTCGTTTCGTTTTCCGTTTGTCGTAAAGCAGGCATTCTCATTCCCCAAAAAAGTAATCTGAGTCGACGGTCGACTGCTGTAACGAGCCACTCTTGGTCGTGGCAACGGGAGGGTGAAAGAGTCTAAGAGAAGCGTGGGGAATGATCCGTGTCCCACTGGTGAGCAGCAGAGGGATGTCGGCCGTTCTGTTTCTTCCAGGGATGCAAATGCGCCAGTCCCAAGTCACCGGAGACAACCCCCTTTGTCCCGTCGATCCCCAGCACCTGATCCACGGCCACGGCAGCTACACCCGTTGTGGGGATGACGACGTGCTTAAGCCCACCGAGGTGATCCCCCGCTGGCTCTGCCTTCCTTGTGGTCACACGATCAGCGTACTGCCCGATCATCTGCTGCCGTATTGACCGGTGTCAGTCGCGCGCCTCGAGGCAAACTTCGACGCTCGCGCCAACGACCTTCCCGACCCTCCCGCCACGGAAAAGCAAAAGGGCTGCCTGAAGCGGGCTTGGCACCGCTTCACCCGGCGTCTGGCCGCATTCGCGGTCGTGCTCGGACAGATCATGCAACGTAACAGTTTAGCTCATTTCGGGCGTGATCTGGGG
>JAYTTC010000378.1:0-5830 GCA_043745255.1 Verrucomicrobiales bacterium | reverse complement strand
TGAAGAGCTCGGCCCCTTGAGCGGATGCGTGGCGGAAATGCTCTGGAAAGCGAAGGTCGTAGCAAACGAACGGAGAAATCTTGAATCCCTGCCACTCGAACAGAGCGATCTTGTGCCCGGCGGCATAGTGAGTAGTTTCCCCGCTCAAACTGAAGGGCTGGAGTTTGGTGTAACGAGAGATCACCTCTCCCGATGGCAAAACAGCGATCGATTGATTGCGGCCGCGGCCATCCGCTCCCCGTGTTACCACTCCGGCAACAATAGCTATGCCATGCTTGCGAGTGATCTGCCCCAGGAACTGCTCTGTTTCGGAAGGCGCTTCTTCGTGAATGGCTCCCACGTCCATGCTGAACCCAGTGGCGAACATCTCCGGCAAGACCACCAGAGTATTGGCGGAGGGCGCTGCGGAGCGGATGAGGTTGGCGACCTTCTGAAAATTGGCGGCTTTGTTCTCCCAAACGATGTCGAGCTGGAGGGCTAGCACGTTCATATCGATCTATAGGTTTGATGTGGAGGGGTTGTGGCGCGGAGCGCAGAGTTCTCGAAGTCCACTGACCAGTCGGCGCACTCCGATCTCGGCGTTTTCCGGGGAGAGCGCTCCATAAGAAACTCGCAGGCTGCATCCCGAGATCCCGAAGGCGGTTCCCGGCACGGCGGCCACTTGATATTGCTTTACCAGACGACCTACCAAGGCAAGGGGCTCCCAGTCGGTCTTCAGATGAAGGAGAAAATAGAACGCTCCTTCTGCGGGAGGCACGGTGGAGAAGTCCGCGAGCTCGGTGAGCCCGTTGCGCACCCTCTCGCGCACGGATCGCAACCGATCGAGATAGGAGTTCGACCACGCGCGCCCGACAGACAATGCCCCAACCGCCGCGTACTGAGATACCACCGGAGCGCAGATTAGAAGCGTGTCTTGAATCTTCATGAGCGCGTCCAGGAGCAAGGTCGGCGCAAGGATGAAACCGATCCGCCAGCTCGCGAACCCGAATCCCTTGGAGAGAGAGAACAACGAGATCGTGTGCGGAAGGCTTTCGAGCGCTGAGGCTGGCGAGTAGTGTTTCGCGCCATCAAAAGTGAAGTATTCGTAGGCTTCGTCATGGATATGATAGATCCCTAGCTCCGCGCACAACTGGTTCACTGCCTGCAGGTCCTTGGCCGGATACACGGCCCCCGTGGGATTGTTGGGGGAAACCGTCACGATCGCGCGTGTGCGCGGAGTTACGGCTTGTCGGATCAGGTCGAGTCGGAGTTGGTGGCGATCATCCGTGGGCACCATTACCGGCTTGGCTGAGGCAAGGGTGACCGCCATCTCATGATTGAAGTAATAGGGCGTCTGCAGGATGATCTCGTCGCCAGGATCTGCGATCGCCAACACCGCGTTCATGAAGCCCAAATTGCTACCGGCTGTCACCATCACTGACCGGTCCCCGCTCCGGACCACTCCGTTTTCATCCGATAGCTTTCGCCAAAATGCTTCCAGCAACTCCGGAAGCCCGGAGACGGGGCGGTATTTGTGATTTTCAGGATCCGACATTCCTCGCTTGAGCGATTCGAATACTTCCGGAGGCGGTCCGTAGGAGACGACGCCCTGGCCTAAGGAAATGGTGCCGGGATGGTTCCGGATGAGCTCCGCCACAATCGGAATGATGGGGGCTTGCACGCCCGCGACACGACCAGACTCCCTCAAGCGGGAGGCGATAGGGAGCAAGCGCTCATTCATCCTTCAAAGGTGGCGTGACCCGACTGCAGAGGCAAGCCAGGCGTCTCGACAACAATATCTGTGACAGAAATATCCGACCGGCAAAACAGGTCCCGTCACCGCCACCACGAGAGAACTGCAGGGACAGGGTTTAGCCGCGAAAAGGCGCAGGAATCGCAAAAAAGACGGAGCCGTTTGGGAGATGACTCATCCTCTGGAACGGGAACCAACCTAGCTCTGCCTTCTTATTTGCACTCCGTGTGCTTCGATGGGGTTCCCCTCTTCTGTAGCGTAGTTCGTATCGGACGATTCGGGCTCGGATTGGGGGCGATTTCACACATAAAGATACGTCTTCCGCTTCGCTTCGGGAAATCGTTCGATCGCGTAGCGCAGCATCGTTCGCGGCATTGAAGCGTGATGTTTTTTCAAAAACCCTTCGAGCACACTCTCGTTGCGTTTTCCGACTTCTCGCAACATCCAGCCGCAGGCTTTGTGTATGAGATCCTCCCGGTCCTGGAGCAGAAGTCGCGAGAGTTCCAGCGTTTCCAAAAACTGGTTCTGACGAATCAAAGCCAAGGTCGCTACGACAGCGATTCGACGATCCCAAAGCGATCGTGACTTTACTAACTGATAGAGCAGAGCGCGATTGGCCGAGATCAGGTGGGAACCCAGGATGTATGGGGCTGATGAGTCGACGAGATTCCAATTATTCACTCGAACCCGATTCTCCACGTAACGACTGCATATCTCCTCGCGCGTTGAGCTATTTCCCTTGGCATAGCGATCACTCAGGATGAGGAGTGCTAGCAGTCGCTCCTCGTTGTAAGGCGATTTCAAGAGCCGTTCGGCCTCCGGGAGACTCAATTCGTGAAATTGACGGGCCAGCTGACGCACCTGCGGGACCATCACTCCCAGGAAGCGGTCGCCTTCCGCATACTCGCCATTTCCTGTCTTGAAGAACCCTGCCATGAATCGGGCCTTGGCAGGGTTGGCGAGGGCCTGAACTGCGGCGCGGGCGTGCTGGTGGGTCACTGGAGCGGGTTTCGCGGTCTTCGGGGTGGCACGAACGCGCGGTGTGGGTGCGGATCGCATGATCCTAGGAAGATGAAGAATCATCTGGAAAAGAAAAGAAGCGAACGGGGTTGCCGTTCGCTTCGTGCGGGTCTGCGGAATGGATTCCAATTAGTAGCGGTAGTGCTCGGCCTTATAGGGGCCGTCCGGAGAGATCCCCAGATACTTTGCCTGTTTGTCGGTGAGTTTGGTCAGCTTCACACCGATCTTTTCCAAGTGCAGCCGGGCCACTTCTTCATCGAGCTTCTTCGGCAGGCGATAAACTCCGACCTGATAGCTGTCGCGGTTGCGCCAGAGATCCAGCTGAGCGAGCACCTGGTTGGAGAACGAGTTCGACATCACGAAGCTGGGATGGCCGGTGGCGCAACCCAGATTCACCAGACGGCCTTCCGCGAGCATGTAAATGTTGCGCCCGTTAGAGAAGGTGTAGCGATCGACTTGCGGCTTGATGTTCAGCTTCTTGACGCCGCTCTTCTTATTGAGTCGGTCCACCTGGATCTCGTTGTCAAAGTGACCGATGTTACAAACGATCGCCTGATCCTTCATCTTCTCCATGTGCTCCACGGTGATCACATCACAGTTTCCAGTGGTGGTGACATAGATGTCAGCGGTGCCGAGCGTCTCTTCCAAAGTGGTCACCTCGAATCCTTCCATCGCCGCCTGAAGGGCGTTGATCGGGTCGATTTCAGTGACGATGACCCGAGCGCCGAAGCCGCGGAGGGAATGGGCGCTGCCTTTGCCCACGTCGCCGTAGCCCGCGACTACCGCCACTTTGCCGGCAACCATGACATCGGTTGCGCGCTTGATCCCGTCGGCCAAGGACTCACGACAGCCGTAAAGGTTGTCGAACTTTGACTTGGTCACCGAGTCGTTCACGTTGATGGCAGGGACGAGCAACTTGTCCGCCTCAAGCATCTGATATAGACGATGCACACCGGTGGTGGTCTCCTCGGAGACCCCGCGCCAGTTTTTCACCACCGTGTGCCAGAAGCCGGGGTACTGCTTGGCCACGCGCTTGAGAAGGTTCTTGATGACCTGCTCCTCGTGGCTTGCGGATGGGGTGTTGACCCACTTGTCACCGTTTTCCAACTCATAGCCTTTGTGGATGAGAAGGGTGACATCACCGCCGTCATCGACGACGAGTTCAGGTCCCTTGCCGCCGGGGTGCATCACGGCATCGAGGGTGCAGTCCCAATATTCTTCGAGAGTCTCACCCTTCCAGGCGAACACCGGCACCCCGGTGACCGCGATGGCTGCGGCCGCGTGGTCCTGAGTCGAGAAGATGTTGCAGCTCGCCCAGCGAACCGAGGCACCGAGATCCACCAGCGTCTCGATCAGCACCGCGGTCTCCACCGTCATGTGAAGGGAGCCGGTGATGCGAATGCCCTTGAGCGGTTTTTGGGAGGTGTACTTGCGTCGAATCGACATCAGGCCGGGCATTTCGTGCTCGGACACGTCGATGGTCTTGCGACCCCATTCAGCCAGGCTTAGATCCTTGACCTTGAAGTCGGTGTGCTTGCCGTTGCCGTTCTTGCCCGCCTTGATGCGGGTCGGAGGAAGTTTTACAGAGGCCATATGATAGTAGTATTGAGATTGGGTTTTTCGTTTACGTCTTGAAGATTGATTCGTCAGATGCGGCGGCGGCTGGAGGCCCTATTTAACTGCCTTCTTGAGTGCTGCCGCCTTGTCTGTGCGTTCCCAGGTGATGCTGTTCAGATCATTCACCTTTCCAAAATGTCCATAGTTGGTGGTCTTGGAGTAGATCGGCCGGAGCAGATTGAGCTGCTTCACGATATCAGCGGGCTTAAAGCTGAATACCTCTGAGACCGCTTTCTCGATCGCTTCATCAGTCACCTTTCCGGTGCCGAAAGTATTCACGCACACGCTCACGGGATCGGGATAGCCGATGGCGTAAGCGAACTGGATTTCAGCGCTGGTGGCTAGACCTGCAGCCACGATGTTCTTCGCCACATAGCGGCCCATATAGGCTGCGCTACGGTCGACCTTCGAGGGATCCTTGCCGGAGAACGCTCCGCCACCATGACGGCCCATGCCGCCGTAGCTGTCGACGATGATCTTCCGCCCGGTCAGCCCCGTGTCTCCTTGAGGCCCACCGATCACGAATCGTCCGGTGGGGTTGATGAGGAACACGGTCTTCTTATCCAGCAAATGCTTGGGCAACATTTTCTTCACCACTTCTTCAATGATGAATTCCTTGATCGTCTTGTGCTTCACGTCGACCGAATGCTGGGTGGAGACCACCACGTTGGTGATTCGCACCGGCTGGTCGTCGATGTACTGCACGGAGACCTGGCTTTTCGCGTCGGGTCGCAGCCAGTCCACGCGTCCACTCTTGCGGATGCGGGTAAGCTCGCTGCCGAGCTGGTGCGCATACATGATCGGCGCGGGCATCAGCTCCGGGGTCTCATTGCAGGCGTAGCCGAACATCAAGCCCTGGTCGCCGGCACCCTGCTCGGCGGTGTCCTTGCCATCGGCAGAGCGCGCATCCACGCCTTGCGCGATGTCCGGGCTCTGCGAGGTGATCGCATTCATGATCAAAACCTTGTCGGCATGAAACACGTCGTCGTCGTTCACATAGCCGATTTCACGAATGGCCTTCCGGGCGATTTCGTTGAAATCCACCTTGGCCTTGGTGGTGAGCTCACCCCCCACCACGACCAGATTGCTCTTCGCATAGGTCTCGCATGCCACCCGGCTGTGCTTGTCCTGCGTCAAACAGGCGTCCAGCACTGCGTCCGAGATCGTGTCGCACACCTTGTCCGGATGACCTTCACCCACGGACTCCGATGAAAAAATGTAGTTCTTGCTCATTGAATGGTTGCCAATTGGTTCACATTAGTTCGTATTAACGTATCTGGATACGAAGATATCTTCGAATCTTGGCCGGTCAAACGGAATCTCACCGCCGGCGGTTATATCGGCATTTCCGGGTGTGGCTTTTGGGTAGAATTTTAAGACCTGTTGGGGAGCAAGACTGATGTCGATGAATTGTGCGCGGGTTCTTGACGGAGTGGAGGGTCCTTTCGGAGGATGTCCATC
>JAYTTC010000377.1:0-1609 GCA_043745255.1 Verrucomicrobiales bacterium | reverse complement strand
CGATGCGCTGAAGCTCCGTCACGGTGATATCCCGAAGATTGTTCACCACTTTCCGGCGCGCCTCTTGCAGGTAGTCATAGGTTTCGAACTTAGGGTGGATCGAACGCTCCAGCTCATCCTCCGGAAACGCCTCGGTGCCCTGGCAGATGGCGTAGCCTGCGAGCCCGAACGGCGCGCCAGAGACGTGAATATTTCGCACCACCCACGGACTGAACACGACCAGGAAACTCACCAGCGCGACGACAGCAGGAATGACCTGGGACGGCTTCACGAAGAAGAGCAGGAAGGCCATCACTGGGAAAATAAGCCAGACAAAGGAGTATCGAGTGAGTGCACCCAGGCCGACACACAATCCCGCGATAGCGGCCCATGCCAGCACTCGTCCCGGCGACGGCGTCTCACCCGACCCCGCCTCGTCCGCGCGAAACAATGCTTCCGAAAGAAGGAGAAACAACACCACGAGAAGCAGTGTCCCGTGTCCTGTGAAGGCTAACTGCCAGTAGAGCCAAGTTCCGGCGAATGCGGCCGCGGACATCCAGCCCGCGGTGGGATCGAACAGACGCACCGCCAGCCGATACACCAACCCCACAGCGATCAGCAGCAGCAGCTGATTAAACAACGCGATCCAAAAATCCGGGCGATACTGGGTGAAGGTCTTTCCAGTCTGCAATTTGTAGCTAAATGGCATCAACTTGAGCCAGCCCGCCAGGAGCACCGGATAGAGCGGAGGATTCTGGATGTCAGGTAAGTTCTCCTTCACCAGATTCCCCACCTCGTGTCTCTGCTTCTGGATCAGCTCCATCGCGAACGGCCGCAAAATCAGCGATGTATAGCCCTTTCCATCCGCAAGATTCCGAGCCAGCTGAGCCGCTTCCATCCCCTCTGGCGTGGTCATGTTCCTGAACAGAACGGTGTCGAAAATAGCGACCATCGCCACCATCGCCACGATCGCAACGAAGGTGGTCACCAATTGCTTGCCCGCCCCTTCCTCAAAATTGTGAATCGCCTCCTGCAGTCTGAATGCCATAAATTAAAGATGTTCCAACTGGTAGGTATGCAGCTTTCGATGGAGCGTGCGCCGGCTCATCCCCAGCTTCTTCGCCGCCAGAGTCCGGTTTCCGGCAGCCTCGTTGAGCGCTCGGATGATCAACTGCTTTTCCGCTTCCTTCAGGGTCATGCTTCCCTGAGGAATCGAGGGCAGCTCGACCGGAATGGATGTCGGGGGCTCCAGGAGGCGAATCGTTTCGGGCAATTCCCGCGACGTGACGCGGTCGGTTCGACAGAGCAGGACCGCCCGCTCGATCGCTGAGCGCAGCTCTCGAACATTCCCAGGCCAGGAGTATTTCAGCAGTGCTTCCATCGCATCGACGGTAAAATCCACAACGGGCTTATCGTTCTCCTGGGCAAATTCTTTAAGGAAAGTGTGCGCAATCAGAGGGATATCCTCCTTGCGATCGCGCAACGGCGGCATCTTGATCGGCACCACGTTGAGCCGATAAAACAGGTCTTCGCGAAAGTTGCCGGCACGGACCTGAGCCGCCAAATCGCGATTGGTCGCAGCGATGATGCGCACGTCCGCGATAATGGTCTTGTTGGATCCCACTCGCTC
>JAYTTC010000376.1:0-5848 GCA_043745255.1 Verrucomicrobiales bacterium | reverse complement strand
GATCGTCATCACCGCCATCAAAGACCTCCAACGCGGCGTGCTCAGCACCAATGAATTGGTGGGCATCGCGGTACTTGCCTCCTTCGCCTCTGGCAATTACATCGAGGCGGGAGTGGTCGCGTTCTTCATGCTCCTCGGCGAGGTGATCGAGACACGCACCGCCGAGGGCGCACGATCCTCCATAGAATCCCTCATCCGACTTACTCCCACCAAGGCCCGTCGCATCATCCAAGGCAGCGAGGAGGAGGTCGCGGTGCGCAGTTTGCAAGTGGGCGACGTGATTCGCGTCCGACCCGGAGACAATGTCGCGGCCGACGGGCTGATCCTCAACGGACAAGGTTCCATCAATCAGGCCAATATCACGGGTGAGTCGCTTCCAGTGGACAAAAAGACCGGCGACGAAGTCTTCGCCGGCACCCAGAATCTCAACGGTGTCCTCGAAATCAAAGTCAGCCGTGCCGGGCACGACACCACTCTCGGTCGAGTTCGGGATCTCATTCTGGCCGCCGAGAAAACCAAGCTCCCGATCATGCGGATCGTGGATCAATACATGGGCTTCTACACCCCGCTTGTCCTGGTTATCGGGGCACTGGTCTGGGCGTTCACGCAGGATCTCAGTCGAGTGATCGCGGTGTTCATCGTCTCTTGCCCCTGCGCTTTTGTTCTGGCGACGCCCACCGCGATGGTAGCCGCGCTCTCCGCTGCGGCGCGACTCGGCATTCTGATCAAGAACGTCGGCGACATCGAACTCGCCGCGAAGATCAACGCATTCATCTTCGATAAAACCGGCACGCTGACCACTGGGAAGCTCGCCGTGAGCCGCTTGAATCCAATCGGCTCCACACCGCCTGCGGAGCTGTTGCGATTGGCCGCGGTGGCGGAGAAATACAGCAACCATCCCACCGCCAAAGCGCTCGCGCAGTTGGCCAATGAAGCAGGTCTTGTTATCGGCGAGCCGATGGAATTTTCTGAAAGTGCAGGTCGAGGAGTGAAAGCCCTGGTGGACGGCAAGACGGTCTTAGTGGGTCGGGCTCAGTGGCTGAAAGACAACGGCGTGACCGAGGATTTTTTCAAATCGGTGGATCTAAATGAAACCGAGGGTTACAGCCTGGTGTTCGCAGCCGTGAACGGAACCTGTGTCGGCTGGATTGGTCTTCAGGATCAAACCCGCGCCGAAGCCCGGGAGTCTCTCGCCGAACTCCGAGCGTTGGGCGTGAGACGCATCGCCATGGTCTCGGGAGATCGCACTCCGGTTGCCAAGCGCGTCGCTGCAGAGATCGGGTGTGAAGAGGTCCAGGGTGACTGCCTGCCGCAGAACAAGGTGGATTACGTCAAACGGGTGAAAAGCAAAGGCTATCGAGTGGCGGTCGTAGGCGACGGCGTCAACGACGCCCCTGCCCTCGCGGCGGGCGATCTAGGCATCGCGATGGGAGCTGCGGGCAGTGAAGTAGCCATTCATAGCGCCACCATTGCACTCATGAATAGCGACCTTCGACGTCTCCCGTTTCTCATCAAGCTCTCTCGACAAACCCGAGCGGTGATCAACCAAAACTTCCTCTTCGGCGTTCTGTTTGTCATCGGAGGACTCGCGCTGGCAGCCACGAAATACATCAACCCGATCGTCGCAGCGATGATGCATGTCGCGGGATCACTGCTGGTCGTGTTCAACAGTTTCCGGCTAGTGCGCCAGGGCGAAGAACTGGAACCCTTTCAGGCGCCTGCGGATCCCGGTCAAAAGGGCATGGGACCCGATTCCCATTCGCACGATCACAGGTCGGCCACGGTTGCCGCACCAATCGGTTTTAAACCGAGAGCCCCCAAGCCGGCCTGAGCTTGGAACCGCGAGGGAGATCTTGGGACCCGCTGTGACATCGTCCGTACCGGACGATCCGACGGGGATGCGCCGATACGGCGCACACTACAGTCCGGCTTCTGTAACGTCGTCCGTATCGGACGATCCGACGGGGATGGGCCGATACGGCCCACGCTACAGTCCGGCTTCTGTAGCGTCGTCCGTACCGGACGATCCGGCGGCGATGCTCTTGTTCCTGCACCGCTTCTTTTGGATTTTCCAGATCCACAGAGCTCGGTAGTCTCTCCCCTGCATGTCGAATCAGCCCATCGGATCAGCCTCTCCGAGCACCAATCCTCCTTCGAAAGCGACCACCTTCCTCCGTCGCCTGACGAGCACGGTGATTCTCTGGACCGTCGTGATCGGAGCTCTCTTCTCGGGAAACCACCTCATCTCCGACTGCTTCTTTCTGACCATCCTCTGTGTCCTCGCCTGGAGCGGATTGATGGAATTCTACGGACTAGCGGAGAAGACCGGCCTGATCAGCTTCCGCATCTGGGGTGTTTTCTGCGGTCTCCTGTTGATCCTCGGCACCTACCTACACTTTCATGGACAACTCGGCATCTACGGCACCCCGGCACGCGTGAACGACTTCGAGACCAGCGTGCTCATTCTTTTCGTCCTGGGGCTCTGCGTTCGACAGTTCCTGCGACACGAGCTCGCCAAAGGCATTACTGCGATCGCCACCACGCTCTTTGGCCTGATGTACGTGCCCTGGCTCCTGAATTTCATTCAGAAGATCAATTTCTTCCAGGGCGTGGAGGGCACCTGGTATGTGCTCTACTTCATCCTGGTGACCAAGTTCAGCGATGTCGGCGCTTACGCGGTGGGTTCATTAATCGGAAAGCACAAGATGATCCCGCGGGTGAGCCCTGGAAAGACCTGGGAGGGCTTCGGCGGCGCCTTGGTCGTTTCGACCCTCGCGAGTCTATTATTTGCTCATTTCGCCGGAAGTCATCTCGCAGGCATGAACCCGATCCACGCCGTGGTCCTGGGTCTCATCCTGAGTGGTGCAGCGGTGGTGGGCGATCTCATCGAATCCATCTTCAAACGCGAAGCGGGCGTGAAAGACTCGGGCGGGTTCTTTCCCGGAATCGGTGGAATTCTCGACCTGCTCGACAGCCTGCTCTTCAACGCTCCGTTGATGTACCTCTACCTCCGACACATACTCACGCATTCCGTGGGTAACCCGTGAAGGGCGATTGGCGAGTGAAAGGAGTCCCAGGTTGGATATCGCTTCTCATCACGAGGAATTCCCGCTTCAAGGAGGAGTTGGATGATTCGCGAAAATGGAATAAATCGCCAATTCCAACTGTTCATCCACGCCCTTGAGCAGATTCGCAGTCTTAGTCTGCACCCCGTAATCAGGAATCGTCCCCCGACGCTTGCCGACGTATCCCGGAACCGCGTTCCAGTATTCATACATGGGCAGCCTGATCTTCAGTTTCGAGTTCGGCAGTGTCAGCATTGCCTCCATTCCCGAATTGTTCCCGTAATAGCCGCCGCCCGTCTCCTCGCCAATGAACGTCGCGCGCTTCAGGTGATGCCACGCAGCAGACCGACGATAACGATTGTTACAACTAAGTGTTTTCTCATACCCTTCAGAATAATCATCAGTGGTTACACGTCGTCGGACATAACTCGCAACTCATAACGTCTCGTATCCCGCGTCTGTGGGAGAGCACTCTTGCCTGGCAGCGCCGTGTGAGGGTCGAAGATTTTCCAGTCTGCCATCCAGACGACATCATCGCCAACAAGACGGCGGCAAATAGGGCGAAGCGGGTGCGATTAAAGGTGGGTGAGATCTGGATCCTTGGCGACAGCCTGAATGGGTCGCTGCGTGAGAGCGCCGCCCACTTCAGCGGCCGCGATGACCCGACAGAAGTAGGTTCTCGGAACAGGTTCCCTCTCCCCTCCGTGTCCTCCGCTCAATCCGCGGTAAAAGCTCCTCCCAGGATCGGAAACGGGCAGAGCCGGGTTTAGCCGCGAAAAGGCGCAAGAGACGCAAAAAAGACCGGGGCTCTGAACTCTGCCTGAACTGTTTCAAAGCAGGGCTGCAGTTCTGTAGTGTGGGCCGTATCGGCCCATCCCCGCCCGGATCGTCCTATACGGACGACACTACAGAAGCCGGACTGCAATTCTGTAGCGTGGGCCGTATCGGCCCATCCCCCCGCCCCACCTCTTCGAATCGGCGAGACTCCATTCTCACTCTCATTTTAACCACACCGCTTCCTCCACCAGACCATCCACTCCAAGCCAGTCCGATTCGGATAAGAGCGCGGAACCCACTCCTTGATCAGTTCGAAGTGCGGACGAAATCGCTCCAAGATCTCGGACTGGGTCGTTCCGAAAGGAGGGCCCTCCGTATCGGGAATGAGATAGTGCACCGCAAGAAATTGTCCGCCTGGCTTCAGCCACCGTACCACTGCCCCGACATAGTCATCGCGTCGATCCGGGTGGATGGCGCAGAAGAGCGTGTGCTCGAAGAGCCAATCGTAAGACTGCGACGGCTCTGCGGTAAGAAAGTCGAGTTGATGGAACTCCGCCGCCAAACCGGCTTGAACGGTGCGTTCCCGCGCTAGGCGGACCGCCGAGGGAGCGAGATCGAGACCCGTGGGTTGATATCCCGCCCGACCCCAGGCCCGAACGTCATGTCCCGTTCCGCATCCTGGCACCAGCACGGACCCGCCCAACCCGCTCCCCTGCCCTGCGAGAAAGTCGACCAGGCCCGGAGACGCCTCACCTTTTTCCCAAGGCATGTCGCCCGTTTGATACCGTGATTCCCAATCAGTCTCGCTCATAACATTGTATCGCGCGGTGAAAACGCGGTCTTGCTTCTAAGCGGATGGACGAAGGCCGGCAACAACTCTGTTGTCTCAGTCAGAGACTCTCTACTCGATCCGCGAGAGCGGATGAGCTAGGAAGGGTCAGACGATGGACGCGGCTCAACTCTCGCTTCGCACGCCACGCTACTTCGGCTGGTTCGATTTGGCTGTGGTGGGGCTGCTGATCGCGCTCATCCACGCCGTGGTCGCACTGGCCAGGGAGTGGACGGGTCCGCTTCAGCAGGTTCCTGAGATTCATCTCGAGGCTCGCTACCTGCCCCTCTACGCGCTGTTCAGTCTTTCGCGCGGAGTCATCGCTTACGGAGTCTCGTTTCTCTTCACACTGGTCTACGGCTACATCATGGCCCGGGTGTCAGGTGCCGAGAGGATCCTGCTTCCGGTGCTCGATATCCTTCAAAGCATCCCGGTACTGGGCTTTCTCCCAGGTTTCGTTCTCGGACTAGTTCACCTGTTTCCACATCAGAACATCGGGCTCGAAATCGCGTCGATCCTGATGATTTTCACCGGGCAAGTGTGGAACATGACCTTCTCGTTCTACTCATCGTTGAAATCGGTGCCACCGGACTTGGTGGCCGTCGCCCGTCTGTCACGGATGTCGTGGTGGGAGCGATTCATCAGGCTCGATCTCTCCTTCGCTGCCACGGGTTTGCTCTGGAATAGCATGATGTCGATGGCTGGCGGGTGGTTCTTCCTCATGGTGAGCGAAGCGTTCGTGCTCGGGGATCATGACTTTCGGTTGCCGGGGCTCGGCTCCTATATGAGCCTGGCCATAGAGCGAGGCGAAGGCCGCGCGCAAGCGCTGGGTGTCCTAGCCATGCTTGGAATGATTGTGGCCGTTGACCAGGCGGTATGGCGGCCGCTGGTGGCCTGGTCGCACAAATTCACCGATGAAGAGGCGAGCAGCGGCACCCACTCCTGGCTCTGGGAACATCTTCGGCGTTCAACACTTTGGCGGGAGGGAACGACCGTGCTGACCCGAATCCGCCCCTGGTTGCGCCTGCCAGTAGCTTCTGCCAAGGCTCCTTCGTTGTTGCCACGCTCGCGACCGAGCACTGCGGCGGTTTGGGTAAAGCGGATGATCGTGGCCGCCATCGCCGCAGGAATTCTCTGGGGGGTGGTCAGTTATATTCACCTGGTGATGACACTCGCC
>JAYTTC010000375.1:0-1613 GCA_043745255.1 Verrucomicrobiales bacterium | reverse complement strand
GAATCTGGTGATGAACTCCGCAGGCCAATTCATTGAAGTGCAAGGCACCGGGGAAGAGTCGACCTTCAGCGAGCAGCAGCTCGGGATGCTGCTCTCCCTGGGCAAGAACTCGATCCGGCAGCTCCTCGACGCTCAACAGGCGGCGCTCGCCCGCTGATCAGTCAAATTGATTCATGAAGGACTCAACCACCCGCCTCTACCTCGTCCGTCATGGCGAAGTCGAGGAGCGCTACCACAAAATCTTCGGGGGTCGAATCGACATGAACCTATCGCCGCACGGCAATGATCAGGCTCGTGCTCTCGCTGCCTATCTCAAGCGGCATCCCCTTCAGGCCGCCTACTCGAGCCCGATGAAGCGGGTGCAACAAACGCACGGTCCCTATGTGGAGCTTGGAGGTCATGCTCCAAGAGTGTTCGAAGACTTGCGCGAAGTGGACTTCGGCGACTGGACAGGACTGGGTTGGGACGAGGTTCGACATCGGTTTGGAATGAGCGCCTTCGACTGGTTGGAACTTCTCGAAGCAGGCCAGATCCCCAATGCGGAAACCGCAGCGGGTTACCGAGCGCGGGTCCAGCCCTGCCTCAGGCATATCCTGGCCGAGCATCCCGGAGAGCATGTTGCCGTCTTTTGCCACGGCGGGGTGATTCGCCAACTGCTTGCACTCATGCTGGAGTTACCCTTGAGCAAAATGAGCATGTTTGAGGTCGACTACGCGAGCGTCACTGTCGTCGATTGGAAGCCAGAGAGGGTGGAAATTAAGCTTCTGAATTTCGCCCCTTGGAGGGAATTGCGATGAGACCCAAAACTCTGTGGAAATGCTCCATCGCCACTTTCTCCGAGGCGGAGGACGCCGTCGCCGAGCTTGTTGGCTCGGTCTTCAACCTTCCCACCGCGATTAGCCAAAATACACGGACGGGCAGGACCCTCGTTTCGGTGTTCTGCCCGCGCGCGACGTATATTAACGCGGGGCGCCGACGCGATTTGGCCGCCGGACTAAAGCGGATTCGTCGCAGCGGGCTCCAACTCGGCTCCGGACGCGTCTCCGTCCGACAGGTAAAGTCGGAAGATTGGGCGAACTCCTGGAAGCGCCATTTCAAACCGTGGAGCGCAGGCCGCGCCCTGTTGGTAAAGCCAAGCTGGAGCAAGCTCAGACCGCGACGGGGACAAGCCGTTCTGATCCTGGATCCGGGTTTGAGCTTTGGCACCGGCCAACACCCCACGACCCGCTTCTGCCTCAAACAGCTGGTGAGAAAGCGGCGTTCGGACTCGGAGCAGAGCCTCTTGGATATTGGCACCGGATCAGGGATCCTCGCAATCGGCGCTGCGCTCCTGGGATACCAGCCTGTGATCGGATTTGATTTCGATCCCGACGCTGTCCGCATTGCGAAGGCGAACGCCCAGGTCAATCACATGGGAGGCCGGGTGGCTCTGTCGCAGGCCGATCTCACCCAGCAACCCCTGCGCCCCGATCGCCGCTTTGACGTGGTGTGCGCAAACCTCATGCACGATCTTCTGATCGCGGAACGGCGCCGGATCCTGAACCGGGTGACGACGGGTGGAACGCTGATTCTTGCCGGCATTCTGCGAGAACAGTTCGCCGCAGTTGAAAAAG
>JAYTTC010000374.1:0-5863 GCA_043745255.1 Verrucomicrobiales bacterium | reverse complement strand
GGAGACAGTCCCAAAATAGAACGTTCTTGCGCAGCGTCCGCGCCATTTCCGGATCGAAGGAGACGAACTGAAACTCCTTGCGAAACAGAAACAAGACCGTCACCACCCCCACGAATGAGACGGCGGTCAGTCCCAGATCCAGGCTCGAGACGGCGATGATTTCGCCGCGGAGCAGGTCGAGCAATCCGCGTTCACCCAGAGGATTTTTTACCAAGAGAAGAATGCTCAACGCGCCCGCTAGCGCATACAAAGTTCCCACTCGGCCCTCCACCGCTCCGCGTCCTTTGCGCTCAAACCAAGCGAGGAGAAGAATCGCCACCAGCGTAAAACTCAAGCCTCCGCCAAACGCGAGGAGCCGCTCGTCCCCTTCAAAGTGCCCCGCGTGCAAGTGGCCCACCACGCCAAGCGCCGGAAGCGAGAACGCGAATGCGATTCCAGCGGAAGAGACCTGAGGCAACGCTACCCCCATGAACACCAGTCGACGCAGTACCAAGTAGACACCGACCAATGGGCAGGCAAATCCGACCAGCAGGCTGACGAAGACGGAATTTCGCAACAGGAAGTCGGGATCCAAAATCTCACGAAGCGTTTCCATGTTCAGAGGTGAAGTCCCCACTCCAGCAGCCTATCAAGTTTGTCTGCACCAAAGAGCTCCTCCACCGTACCGACGCGCACCGCGCTCCGGTGAATCCAAATCACCTGCTTCACAAATCTGCGCACTGCGGCAAGATCGTGATTCACCATGAGAATGGTCTGCCGCTGCTCCTCATGAAGTCGCGCCAACAATTCTAGAATCGCTTGTGTCGCCGCCGCATCGACCCCGGCTGTGGGCTCATCGAGCACGAGGAGATCTGGCTTTGCGGCCAGCGCCCTCGCGATGAGCACGCGCTGCTTCTGGCCACCGGAGAGGTGAGAGAACCGGGCTCGCGCGAGATCGGCGACACCCGCGAGATCGAGGCAGTGATGAGACCAGTCGCGTTCCCCCTTATTCACAAACCGTCCAGGCCCCACTCGACCGCAGGTCCCCATCAGAACCACCTCCAAACTGGAGAAGAGGAAATTAGCGTCCAGAGACTCGCGCTGAGGCACATAGCCGAATACCGGATCGGATCCCGCCGAAGTGTGAAAGCACATCTCCCCGGATACCGGAGGAATGATCCCTAACAATGTCCGCAACAAAGTCGACTTCCCACAACCGTTCCGACCCAGGAGTCCGGTAAAGGTGCCGGCATCGAGGCTTAGAGTAATGCCCGACAGAACGGATTTCCCCTCGTAGCCAACGGCGAGATTGTCGAATGTGAGCAGTGGTATTTTCACGAAAGTCGCGGGCCTGTTCACAGGTGCATTACGCCCGAGAACAGGCCCGTTGCAGTCTCAGAATATCGGGTCGTTCAGTGGATCGCGCCGAGGAGTGTGTGCAGGTTGTAGTCGATCAAGTCCAGATACGTTTTTGCCTCGGGCACTCCGCCAACCATGATCGCCAGCTTCACCACCTTCGCCCCGCTCTGCGCTGCAATCTGGTTCGGCACTCTCTCGCCGAACTGCGGCTCCCGCACGACCAGATGACAGTGCTCCGACTTCATGAGCGCGGTGATCTCCGTCACATGGCGTGCGGTAGGTTCGATGCCATGTCGGAGTTCAACGGTCCCGAGATAGATCAACCCATAGCGATCGCTGAAATAAGGCCAGAAGTTGTGGTAGGAGATGAACTTCACCCCGCGTAGAGGCTTCGCCAGCTCCTGCCATTCTGCGATTTTGGCGTCCAGTTTGACGAGATAGGCATCGCGTCCGGCCTTAAACTCAGCCTCATGCTCAGGGAAGTTTCGACTCAGTCCTTCGGCGATCGTATTAACCATGAGGCGTCCCTGCACAGGATCGAGATTGTAGTGCGGATTGCCAGCTGGATGCACCTCACCTTCCGAACGGTCGAGCGTCTTGGGTACCTCCAGAGGGACCAGATCCCGCGAGGTGTCGATGTAGCCCCGCTTCCCGGGCTGGATCTTGGGATTTCTGCACGCGTCCAGCAGAGCTGGGAGATACGCGTGCTCGTTTTCCATACCCATCAACACCACCACATCCGCGCGGCTGAGCTTGGGAACGAAACTCGGTTTCATCGGAATCCCGTGCGGGTCCTCAACGCCAGTCGCCAGACTTTCCACGTCCACCAGGTTTCCGCCGATCTGCCGCGTCAGGTCCGCAAGATCCGGCACGCTGGTCACCACCTTGATCTTTCCTGCTGCGTGCGTCGGGAGCTCGCACAGGATCAGCATGCCGAAAACCATCAACACCCCGAAGAGAGAGCGAATCATTTTCATAATTTTTAGGTAGTTCGGATTAGCGCTGCTTGAAACCGTGGACGTGTCTTCCCAGGATAAATTGCCATTGGAGGTAAACCGCTTCTGAGCTTCGAAGTCCGGTGGCTCCGTCAGGCTCGCTGTGGCTATACTGAAGTCGAATGATCTGAAACTCGCTGGGGTTCAAGGTGAGATAGGGAGAGTAGCGAGCGGTCTCCAGATGGCGGTCAGTGACATCCTGCATCCAGTCGAAGAGGAAGCCCGCCTTCAACCTACGGCTCAGTTTGGTTTCCAGATAGGTGTAGAGGCCGATCGCATCAGTGCGACTCCGAAACTCATCCCCAGTCACCGGAACGCCATCCGGATCATTGTCGAATGCTGCCGAGTTGTAGAGAAGCTCGGTGCCCCACACCCAACCACGATACACGGAGGCATCCAGCGGTTGATAGCGCAACGTCATGTCGGCGGCAACGATCCGCCGACGCCTCTCCGTAAGACCTCCACGATCCTCGGCGCGATCATTCACCAGCCCAGAAACCCCTGTTTCTAGGCTGAGGCTTGAGCTCAGATCGAAGTAGGTCGAAAGATGTCCCCAGACATTGAGCTCGTTCAAACTCCGGTACCCCCCTACCCCATTGGGTCCCCCATCCCCGCCGAAGGAGTTTCCCGCACCTAAAGTGAGACTGATGTATTGCTTGGTGGGAAACAGATAGTTGACCTGGAGTCCATCGGTTCGCGACTCGCCGCCAATGTAGCTGTCGAGCACTAAAGGCCTGTAAACAAAGGGCAGATCATGATGGTGAACATAAGAGAGCCGTCCAAAGTCGGCAAAGAACCGACCCGCTTGGGCGGTGAGGTTCCAGGGTAAAGAGGTGGTCACCAAAGCGGCCTCCTCAACCCCCAGATTGGCTTCACCTGTGCGAGCATCCGCCCCGGCGTTGATCACCCCGTACGCGCGCGCGAATGGATCGACCGTCGCTTCGAGATTCAGCTCGACCGTTCGAAGAAACACGTCAGCACCCCCGGGACGCTCGGAACCGGTGGAATCGCTGCCACGGCTGGTGTAGGAAAAGAGGGTATCGCCGACAAACCCAATTCCAGGATTGAACTGGCTGACAAAGGTCTTCTTAGACGCCGTGGTGAGATCATCCACCCGATGCTTCAGCGTCTCAACGTCCGAGGGGTGGCTCGCTGCAGAGGCGGGCCAGGAATTGGTGGGTAGGGCCGCCACGGGATGGGACACCGAATCGAGTTGTCTGCGGAGCGCATCGATCTGTTCCTGTTGCGCCCGAACCTGCTTCTCAAACAGCTCGCGCATCTCACGCTGCTGCTTCTCAAAACCGTCCTGCATTTGTTTCAACTGCTGGCTTAAAGCCTCCACCGAACGCGTCTCTTGCGCTTGTACCGCACAAACGGTTAGGCAGAGGACGGAAGACAATCCAAACACTGAATTAAGTTTCATGACGTTTCTTTCCGGAACCTGAACAGACTCGCTGTCCAGGCAATCCAAAGGCTCCCAAAACTGGAACGACGAAAGAGACGGTTGAAGATTGAAGCGGAAGGAACCGGGAGCCATTTAGCCCACCGTCAACCCACAACCCAATAGGGAGCGGGATGCAAGGGCGGGGCGCGGCTCGGGGAGTAGTGATATTCGGGGGAAGAAACCGGTGTCAGCTCACCACAGGCGGCCAGCTCCAGCGCGCAATGTGTCGGGGCTGTAAACGTCGTCTGAAGACTCTCGGTCAGGATCGGCTGTTGATGGAGGCGAGTGACGAAGCAATCATGACTGGGGTTGTCGGAGTCTTGATGGACCCAGTGATGTAGCTGCGGCGAAGCGGCGAGGGCAGAGCTCCCGAGCCAGAGCAGCGCCATAAGCCAGACAGCAGTCAGCGCACTCACCCGAGGAGAGCAGCGTGCTGCAAGGCGTCCAGTCTGCACGCCTGAGATATAGAAGGTCCAAACGTTCCGTGACAAGCCCGATTCCGAGATCGACGAGAAATCACACCACGGCCGGAAAGGGAGGAGGAGCAAGCCTCCGTTCTTCAACCGCTCCTGTTGATTCTTCCCAACCAGCAGGGCTAGGATCCGCGCCGTGAAGAGCAGCGCAGACCTTCGTTCCACCGCCTCGCATCCGAAAAGCCACACACGTCGGGGGCTCTGGCCAGGCTTCATCGCGTTGACGATCGCCGGGACTGCGATCGTAAACAGTGGATGCAAGCTCGTAGAGCTAAAGATGCCTGGCGAACCGATGGCCAACGAGGATTTCGCGCTGCGCACGCAAACCCGTGAGTTCGCTAACATTCTCTCCGCAACCGTGCAGCAAGCAGCGGACGACATTGCACGTGACTCCGAGGATCCGGAAATCCGTACTCGAAGCATGCAGTGGAAGATTGGTGCCGCGAGCACTATTCGGAGCGCCACACTGCGCAGCTCTCCCACTCTTGCCATCGTGGATAGCTGGGCCTTCTGCCGTCAGATGAACCAATTCTTCGAAAAGGGTGCTGGCACGAACCTATTCGGATCCCATCAGGCTTTGGCGGTGACCCAGTCTCAGGCGTTGGAGACGCGTCTAGCCAAGATCGCGCGCACCTGGGTGCCCTCCTCGCAGCTTTCGAAGATGGAGACCTTTCTAACCGATTACGTCTCGAACTTTCCCCTTCGGACGATTTCGTTTGAACGCGAGCCTGTCGCGGCGCGATGGGAGGATTTTCAAGGAAAGCCCGTCTCTATTGTTCCAGCAGGCACCACCTCGGAAGCGCTGAGCGACTTCTCGGATCGGCTTCAGATGCTGGGGCAACAGGTGCCCGAAGAGGTGCGCTGGCGTCTGACCCTGGAGTCTGAGGAGATGAAGCGAGGTCTGGCTCGCACCGGAGTGACACTCGATCGCCTCGACGAGGCCATGAAACGAATCGGCGATGCCGCCACCGCAAGCCCCACCACAATCTCTAACGCGGTAAGCGAGCTTCGCGTCGGATTCCTGCCCGTTCTGGAGCGCTTGCAATCCCAATGGGGCACCACCATCACCACCCTGCAACAGGAGCGACAGGCCCTCGCGTTGAATATCGCCTCGGAACGTGCGGAGGTCATGAAGGGGGTGGATCAGCAACGTGCGGCGATCATGAAAGAGACCCAAGAGATGACTCGTGATGTCATCGAGCGCTCGATGAACCAAGTACGGGCCCTGGTCCGCGACGTGCTATTTTACGCAGTCATTCTGGTGGCTTTGATCCTCGGTCTGCCCTTCGTCATCGGCCTCTTCCTCGGCCGCGCCTGGGGACGGGGTATGTTGGTCAAGAAACCCGCAACAACAGAGGTCATATCCCCTCAAAAGACGTAGATAGATGCAAGCAACCGTCGGTGAACCCACAAACCGCCCACTGGCGTCGTAACCGCGCGACGCCAGTGTGGCGCTCGGAGGGACGGGCCGCGAGTCACTCACGATGTACGATGCGAGTTCGGCCGCAGTGGCGTGCGATGTCAAATCAGCCGGGTTTACGACAGGATCGCGGCCGAGTTACCACCGCAGTACGGACGGGTTACGATACCAACGAGGGCTCTTTACGATCGGA
>JAYTTC010000373.1:0-1614 GCA_043745255.1 Verrucomicrobiales bacterium | reverse complement strand
GTGATCTAGACAACGAACTCCATAAGGAACACTGCAAATGAGCTACTGGACCGCAAAACAAAGCAATTCGGGAAGCCGGCGGACCCCCAAAGTCGAGGGTGACAGCAATGCCCAACAGGCTAAGGAATCGACGACTCGCAGGGCTGGGGGCTCCTCGTCGAATGCATTGAAGTCTGGCCGTGTTCGTTTGCTCGACGCGGTGAAGTTGACAGGAGAGAAGGCGACCCGCTTTGAAGTCCCCCGCTCGATATCGCCTGAGGACGTTGAGGTGCACTACACGCGATCTCGCGAATTGGATTCACCCCTTACGATGTACATGCGTGAGGCCGGGCAGGTGGGCCTCCTAACTCCGGCGGAAGAGGTGAGTCTAGCGAATCGAGTTCAAGCGGGGGATGTGGCCGCTCGCGAGCATATGATCCGCGCCAACCTTCGCCTAGTGGTTAAGATTGGGCGTGAATATGATGGGTTTGGGCTACCTCTTCTCGATCTCATCAACGAGGGAAACATTGGATTGATGCGTGCGGTGGAGAGGTTTGATCCGACCAAGGGCTGCAGATTTTCCACCTACGCCGCGCTCTGGATCAAGCAGGCCATGCGACGCGGACTGGCGAATCAGTCCAAGACCATACGAATGCCCATCAATCTGGTGGACCGGCTGGCGCAGTTGAGTCGCCACACGGTTCAGCTCCATCAGATTTATGGTCGACCTCCGACAAATTCCGAGTTGGGCGAGGCGATGTCCCTTCCTCCCCAGCGCATTCGCGAACTGCGGAAAGCCGCCGTCTACACGTCCTCGCTCGATGCTCCGTTGGGGAACTCAGAGGACTCTGGGACATTGGGTGAGATTGTGGAGGACACCACCATGCTCTCGCCCTACGGAGAGCTGGAGGAGAAGACGGTTTTCGGGCTGTTGCACGAGTTAGTCAGTAAGCTGAATCCGCGCGAATCTACCATTTTGAGATTTCGATTTGGCTTGGATGGAGGAACTGAAAAAACACTCGAAGAAGTGGGTCGCAAGTTTGGAGTGACTCGTGAGCGAATCCGACAGTTGCAGAATGTGGCCCTGACCAAGCTTCGTCGCATGATGCAGGAGCGCGAAGCCGTTCAAGCCATCGCCTGACTCAATCTCCCTCATGCGATTTTTTTCCCCCAACATCCAGGCCGAGGGTAGGCGCAAGCGAGGTCGTGTCGCGCTGCTGATCCTCCTGGCAGGCTTGATCTTTCTGTTCTTCAGGCCATGGATCGGCGGACTGCTGTTGATCTCTGGTGCTTTTGTGTTGTTTGAAGCACTGCGCGGCTGGTGTGTGTTGAGAGCCTGCGGAGTGAAAACCAAGTTCTAATCAGAGAGGAAACCATGACTAAAGTGGTGAACTGGCGCACGTCGACTCTCGAATCCAATGGATTTAAATTCGATCTCGGCCCGACTTCCTTTCTCCATCCGAGGATTTTGGATGAAATTCTTGCTGCCGCGGGTATCCTTCTCGGTCGGGAAATGCCGATGGCAAGACTCGATCCTCAGTATCGGATCATCTTCGGGCCCGGCCGGATCGTCCGGTACGGACGACGCTACAGAAGAGGGAAATCGCGCGAGGGCACGCCAGCTGTAGTTCTGTA
>JAYTTC010000372.1:0-1614 GCA_043745255.1 Verrucomicrobiales bacterium | reverse complement strand
CCCGCCGGAAAAAGATTCGCAGCCAATCCTGTGAGATTGAATGAACCCAGATCGTTGCTCGAGGCCCCAGAACTCACAACGATCGCGCGCTCCGGGTTTTGACAGCGCTTGGTGGTTTCCCGTAGCGTCGACCCGTCATGAACATTGTCCGGTATAGCGACCCGAATTTCGACGATCAGATCCGTCATTTGACGGCTGGCTCCAGTCTCTTCGATCCAAGCATCGAGGAACGAACGCGCGCCATCCTCAAGCGCGTGGAGGAGGGCGGGGACGCAGCGTTGCTTGAGCTGACTCAACGATTCGACGGAGCCACCCTCACCGAAGATCAACTCACGGTCACCACTGCGGAGCGCCTCGCCGCGGCGATCGGCGCGGATGCCTCACTCCGATTGGCCATCCATACTGCCTCAAAAAATATTGAGGCCTTCAGCCGGCGCTCGAGACGCCGTTCCTGGACGGCGCGCAATGGGCAAGGTGCCCGAGTGGGCGAGAAGTTCGATCCGTTTCAGCGGGTTGGAATCTACATTCCCGGCGGCACCGCTCCCTTGGCCTCCACGGCGCTCATGACAATCGTTCTGGCGAAGGTTGCGGGTTGTCCTGAAATTGTCGTCTGCTCCCCGTGTCAGAAGGACGGAACGCTCAATCCCTCGCTGCTCCATGCCGCGAGCGTCGCGGGAGCCACGGAGATCTATCGCATCGGCGGAGCTCAGGCCATCGCAGCGATGACCTACGGCACCCGCACCATCCGGCCAGTGAGCAAGGTGTTTGGTCCTGGCAACGCCTACGTGGTGGCGGCCAAGCGATTGTTATTCGGTCGCGTTTCGGTGGATCTATTGCCTGGGCCGAGCGAGGTCCTTGTCATCGCCGACGAGACGGCAAACCCAGCTTGGGTGGCGGCCGATTTGCTGGCCCAGGCGGAGCATGGCTCCGGTCATGAGCGCGTCTGGCTGCTCACGACTTCTGGACGATTGATGAAGTCGGTCGAGAACCAGATTCGTATCCAGATCAAAACGCTGAGCCGGCGAGAATTCATCGAGCGCGCTTTACTCGCGAATGGGTGGCTGATCCAGGTGAAAGCACTCGACGATGCCATCACACTCGCCAATCGACTAGCCCCTGAGCATTGCGAAATTATGACTCGAAACCCGGCGAAGGTTTCCGAGCGAATCCTCACCGCAGGCGCTATTTTCCTGGGGGGCTATTCGCCGACGGTCCTCGGCGACTACGTCGCAGGTCCGAGCCACACCCTGCCCACCGGCGGAGCGGGCGGTTCCTTCCCCGGGCTGACAGTGGATCAATTCCAACGCCGCACCAGCGTGGTAGAATTCACTCGTTCCGCATTGCAAAAGTCTCTCCCAACGGTGGAGCGTTTCGCCGCTCTCGAAGGACTCGATGCTCACGGCCGCTCCGCGTCGATCCGACTGGCCAACCGCAAGGTCCGACGCAAGTAAGCCGCAAATGAAATCTCCTCAATCCCTGATCCGTCCATTGGTGCGGAAGCTTCACCCCTACGTGCCGGGAGAACAGCCCCGCATCAAAGGTTTGGTGAAGCTCAACACCAACGAGAATCCCTATCCCCCTGCCCCGGCCGTGTTGAGAGCGGTGAGAGAAGCC
>JAYTTC010000371.1:0-1616 GCA_043745255.1 Verrucomicrobiales bacterium | reverse complement strand
GAGCAGGGCAAGGCGGCCGCCCGACAGGTTGGATTGGGTATTCTTTCAACGCTCCGCGCTCAGCTGGGAAGCCTGGACCGAGTCAAGCGGGTGATCAAAGTGCTGGGGATGGTGAATAGCACTCCCGACTTCAAGGACCATCCTGCGGTGATCAATGGATGCAGCGAGCTGTTCGCAGATGTCTGGGGCAGCGAGAACGGAATCGGCGCTCGAAGTGCCGTCGGTATGGGATCGCTTCCCGGAAATATCGCGGTCGAGATCGAAGCCATCTTCGAGTTGGAATGGAAGTGAGGCCATGAGTTCGATGTCGTCGACGAAGGACTGGTATCGGGTGTCGACTCCAGAGGAGATCGATTCCCCCGCGCTGCTCCTCTATGAGGACCGAATCGACGAGAATCTTCGTCGTATGGTGGAGCAGGCGGGCGGTGTCGACCGCCTCCGTCCCCACATCAAGACGCATAAGATTCCCGAAATTCTTCAGAAGCATCTTGCTCTTGGGATTACCCGATTCAAGGTCGCCACGATCGCCGAGGCCGAGATGTGCGCGCAGGCGGGCGCCCCGGATGTGTTGCTGGCCTATCCTCCCGTGGGACCGCGTGCGGGCCGGCTGGCACTGCTTGCCCGAGGGTTTCCCAAGGTTCGGTTTTCCGTTGCTCTCGATGACGCGTCGGTTGCGGAAGGATTGTCCCGCGCGGCCTCCCAGTGCGGTGTGACACTCGGAGCGCTGTTGGACATCGACTGCGGACAGCACCGGACCGGCATCGCTCCCGGCCCGCAGGCGGTGGAACTTTATCAGCTCTTCGCTCGTCTCCCGGGGCTGCGTCCGGAAGGGATCCATGTCTATGACGGCCACATCCACGATTCCGATGTCGCCCTTCGCGGACAGCGTTGCGAGGAAGCTTTTCAACCGGTGGCGGCACTGCGACAGCAGTTGGAACTGGCTGGGCTTCGCGTTCCCACGGTTGTGGCCGGCGGAACGCCCACCTTCCCGTTCCACGCGCGACGCCCGGACGTCGAGTGCAGTCCTGGCACCTGCGTTTTCTGGGATCAAGGCTACGCGACCCACTTCCCAGATCTCGATTATCTTCCGGCTGCGGTTTTATTGACTCGAGTGATCAGCAAACCTCTCTCCAACCGACTTTGCCTGGATCTTGGCCACAAGGCAGTCGCTTCGGAAATGCCGCAGCCTAGAGTGCATTTGTTGAACCTGCCTGAGGCGGTGTTTGTGGGACACAACGAGGAGCACTTAATGATCGAGACCGATCGGGCAGGGGACTTCCCGATAGGATCAGTCCTTTACGCCCTGCCCACGCATGTTTGCCCCACGGTGGCATTGCACAGCGAGGTAGCTGTGATCAGAAACGGGCATGCTTCGGCTCGCTGGCGGGTCGTCGCGAGGGATCGTCGGCTGACCGTTTAGACCCCGTTCTATTCTCTCGACACTCGCTCCGCGTCTGCGCTAGAAGTCTCCGAATTAAGTCAGAAATCTTTGATTTTTTTTGTCATGCGCCGCGATGTTTGCGGGTGTCTGGGACTGACCCTCGTCTCAAAGATCAGAGTTGAACAAATAACCAGGATCCTCGTTGTCAATTTGGATGACCTATGAAGCGATTTAG
>JAYTTC010000370.1:0-5874 GCA_043745255.1 Verrucomicrobiales bacterium | reverse complement strand
TGGCCTACCAAAGCTGGCAGCGGATCGGGATCGCTTGCGTAGCATTTGCGCTTGGCCCTGGATAGTTAGTCTCAACTTGAACGCGAACTAGAATTAGCAGGAGCCAGGCCACAGCCCAGGAGGTGGCGAATGCGGGGAACCTCTCAAAAATTCCCCAAGAAGGAGGCTTTCGTAGAAACCGAAGCTGGATGGATCCTGAAGCCTTCGCGGTTGGGTGGGCCGCCTAGCCCAGTCGAGAATTGACGACTGGGCTAGGCGGCGCGACGTCTCAGGGGCAGCCGTTTCCCGATGCTTGCCCACGGGCGCGGGATTCGGTAGTTCCATGGGGTCTCCCTGAGCCTATGAGAATATTCAAACTCCTGTCCGAGAGGGCCCGCAAGTTCCAACGACACGACACCGTCAGGCGCTCGACCGACCAGACGAATTCTCGACGGGATGACATTTTCCGGCCTTCCGGCGCTTAGTACCGCGCCCAACCAATTCGTGGGATCATTGCCATAGCCCGTCAGGCTTGAGCGATGGATGGAGAAGCCTGTGCCGCTGGCATCAACAGGCCAATTATTCGTGGCCTCGTAGTCGATTCTCTCGACCAGCACATACGGCACGAAGCCAGCATCTGGATGCGGCGGCAATTGCACCGGGTCGGGCTTCTCCAGTTGGAGGGAGCCCCGTGAGTTGTTGAGCGCGGGATGATAGGGACCCCATACAGGAACGCTGGAGGGGACCGCGTATCTCGTCCGGAAGGAAGCGAGCTGCCCGGGGTTGGCTTCTGGATCGAAGCTAACGAGTAAGATACGCCCATTGGGCTGTCCGGTTCCCGCGCGGAACTGTGTCACGGTCACTGGATGGTTCGCGCCGAGATTACGGGCGGACATCGCAACGAAGTCGGCGCGGCCGTCGCTCCGGACATGGCGGCCGTAAGAGACGCCCTTGGCAGACGCTCCAAAACTCCGCGTCAGCCGACGCCCTGTGACCGCACCATTGACTTGGGCTTCGGTGATGACCACCGAATCGCCGTGGGCCGAGTTCAGGGTGAAATCTGGCGGTTCGCCCTTGCCATTACGATTGAACCCTGGGGTATTCGAATGGGCGTCGTCCTGCCTCTGTTCATAAAAAATGATATAGCCTTCGGGAAGGATTACCGTGTTCGCGGGCACACGAAACTTCATTGGGAACTCTTCGCTGTTGCTCAGATACCAGACGATCCCCTCGATTGGTCGAGCCGTCGCACCAGAAGCGGAGGAAATCTCCGGCGTTGATGAAACTCAGGGGAACGATTCCTGGGGTAGCGACCGGGGTGCCACGACTATCACCGCGCTCCCGTTGGCGTCACCGATCTCGTTGAGCACGACCTGCGCGTGCGCTCTCCGAAGTCGCGATGATGTGACTGCGGTGCGTGATTTGCTCCAGGAGGCATTGGCCATTGCTTTGCGGATGGAATCGGTCGTGACTACGCTGCTGGCCCTCGCCCGATGCGAAGGGGGATGTTGACGGTGCGGCCCGAACGGATTCCACTGTCGCATATTTTCCTAGCGTCTGCCTTCCCCAGGTTCAATCTGCTCCACAGATCGCTATGAACACTTCCATCCTTCGGAATACGATCCTGTACGTCCTCTGCGGCGCTGCATTCTTATTTCACCCGCGGATCACGAGAGCTCAAGTGCCCCAAGCGACGCCACAGGAGCCGTCGGAACTGTTTCGGGTGGCTCACATCTGGACGCTCCATCTCACGTTCACCCCAGCACAGTGGGATGCCATGGAACCCCGAGGGGAAAACCGCGGTCCCGGAGGAGGGGGGCCGGGAGGATTTGGCCCGGGGAATTTCATCGCCGCAGCGTTCTTAAGATCGCTCGACAGGGACAAGAATGAATCCATCAACCGAGCGGAGTTCCTGGATGGATTCGACCAATGGTTCAAGTCGTGGGGAAAGGGAGCCAGCGCTCTAACCGAAGAACTGCTTCGCGCTGGAATCAACCGCGATCTCGCTCCCTTCGGCCCTCCTGGAGGGCCGCCGCCTGAGGGCGATCGTCCCTGAGGACGGATCAGAGAAATCATGGTGAGCTGTATGACCCTAAGCGACGGTTCAGACTCCAAGAAAGAGTTCCAGGACGCGTCTTCGTGTGACGCGGATGTCGTGGTGTTGGGAGGCGCACTAGCGGGTGCTTCCTGCGCTTTGATTCTACGCCGTCGCTGGCCGAAACTTCGAGTGATCGTGTTGGAAAAATCCACGACCTTCACGCGTCGAGTGGGCGAGGCGACCGTTGAAATCAGCGCGTTCTTCCTAGGCAGGGTCTTGGGTCTCACTCAACACCTCAATGAGTCGCATCTAGTGAAGCAGGGGATGCGTTTTTGGTTTTCCAACGAGCAAACGTGCGACCTAACCGACTCCAGCGAGATGGGCGGACGCTACCAGGCTCGACTCCCTGCTTACCAAGTGGATCGTGCGGTGCTCGACGAGGAAGTTTTGAAGCTCGCTGCCATGGCGGGAGCCACAGTCCTCCGTCCTGCGCGCGTGCAACGCGTCCATCTCGACAGCGGCGGGATTCAGAATGTTCAGCTGAAACTCGATGAATCCACCACGCACCTTCGAACACGGTGGGTGATCGATGCCTCTGGCTTGGCCGCTGTTCTCGCCAGACAGGAAGGCTGGCATCAACCCAATGACGCTCACCCCATCAGTGCCGTCTGGTCGCGCTGGCGTGGAGTGAAGGATTGGGACGGACATGAGCTTGCCTCCAAGTTCCCCGGCTGGGCTGCTGCCTGTCATGGGGTTCGAGGCACCGCCACCAACCATTTGATGGGGGACGGCTGGTGGGCATGGATGATCCCTCTCAAAGGCGGAAATGTCAGCATCGGCGTCGTCTTCGACACACGCCGCGTGCGCTGGATGTCGAAGGGATCGCTGGCCTCGGACCTGAAGGAGTTTCTCTGCGCGCATCCCGTGGGACGCCAATTGCTCGAAGGCGCGACGCCACTGGAAGGGGACTGCCATCGTCGAGCCAGGCTGGCCTACTCGAGCTCGCGCTACGCGGGCGATGGCTTTGTTCTCGTCGGAGATGCGGGAGCCTTTCTCGATCCGTTTTACAGCCCAGGAATGGATTGGCTCACTTACTCGGTCACTCGCGCCGTCGAATTGATCAGCACTCAACTGGAAGGAAGGGACATCCAGGAACCCATCAAAGCGATCAATGACGACTTCACTCGGTCCTACCAGCGTTGGTTCTCGGCGTTGTATGAGAACAAATACGACTATCTTGGCGACTTTGAGCTGATGAGAGTCGCGTTTCGATTGGACCTCGGACTCTATTACCTGGGAGTCGTCAGTCAGCCCTTCGTGCGAGGCAGCGAGTTCCTCCGCAACCCAGTCTTCTCCACCCCGCCCTCAGTTCCGTTCTACGTGTTCATTCGCGCCTACCATTCTCGCCTGAGGCGGATGGCAGGGGTCCGTCGGCGGAGGGGACAATTCGGCCGCGCCAATACGGGGCATCGTTTTCTTCTAAATGGTTACTCCTTCGAACCGGGAAGCTTCCTCCCGATCGTCAAGGCGGTCGCGGACTGGGCGAAGCTTGAGCTCAGCGAGGGCTGGAGGTCCTGGTGGTCTTCCGGAAATGAGGCGCGAGAGCAGGGGCCGAGCCGAACTCCGACAGCCTTCAGCGTCCGTGCCGAGGACCCCTAGAATCAAGAGAGGCAGCACCATCCAGGATAGCAGACCCAGGGAGAAAATTCGAAAGGCCGAAGGAGTGTCAATAGGATGGGTCATGGAGACCTTGATTTAGTGTCGAGGTAGGGTCAGTTCCTTTGCGGCGCAACCCCGAAGAAGCCACAATTTTCCGACCGCGGCAGCGTGATGCGCGTGGCCAGATTCTTCCCCGGCAAGGACCGGTAGAACAGGTCGATCCACATCCCAAGCTGGAAGATCCCCGTACGCCTTCGCTTCCTGTTGGCCGCTTTAAACTCCATCCAATTCCAACACCCCAAGAACCTTGGACGCATCGGGGTCTGCCGCTGATAAATCGCTCGCTCGCGAGCAGGTTTACCTGCTATCGAATTGCCCGGCAATTCGTGCTCCTCCCTTGCAGCCTGAACTGCCTGAACACAACCCATGACTCCGCCTATCAAGAGCTCGACGTGGATCGTGCCCCTCGCCTTTGCCGGGTTGGTGGCATTGTTTGGATGGTGGGGCACGGGTCGGCTCCGCCAAACCATGGAGGGACAGCTGAAAGCGGAGCTCGCCACCACCCTGGAAGCCAATGTCACGGCGCTCGAGATTTGGATGGGAACCGAGGAGCGACTCGCGACAGCCCTAGCCGAGGAGCCGACCACCCGCGACCTTGCACTCAAGGTATTGCAGCATGCGGAGGTCGCTGCGAGCGACACGCGATCGCCTTCCTCCTCGCCGGAATTGGAGGAACTGACCCGGCAGCTTCGCCCTCGACTCTCCAAGCTGGGCTACCAGATCGCGCATTTGGTGAGCACCAACTATCTCACGCTAACCACGCCACAGCGTGGACGCATGCGTTCATGGTCGCCGGTCTATGAAGAACATCTGGACAAATTCGCAGAGCTGTTCACCACCGGAAACCCGGTGATCATCACTCCGTTCAGACCCAAGAGACCGCGGTTTGAGGGGCCGCCAAACTTTTTCCGACCCCCTCGCGAACCGGATTCCTCCAGACCTCCCCAGCCTCCTCCGGGAGATCGCCCCCCAGGGGACCTCCCTCCATCGGGAGGACGGTCTCGGTTCGGCGACGGCACACTGATGCAGGTAGCGGCACCGATTCGCGATGAGCAGGGAGTCATACGCGGAGCGCTCGCGCTCATCATCAACCCAGAGGCTGAATTTACGCGGATTCTTTCCGTGGCACGGTCAGGGGACAGCGGGGAAACCTACGCAATGGATCAACACGGGATGATGATCTCCCGCAGCCGATTCGACGAGCAGCTGAAAACGTTGGGGTTGATTGAAAACCGCCAGGGAAGCAGCTCCGCGCTCAATCTCCGCCTCAGCGATCCTGGAACGGATTTCCCTACCTTCATCGTGAAGGAAGCCGCCACCAACGCAGTTCGCTCGCTGACGCAAATTGCCGCCAACGCGGTGCTCGGCACCAACGGAGTGGAGGTGGTTCCCTCCCGGGACTATCGCGGAGTTCCGGTCATCGGCGCGTGGCGATGGTTGCCGCATCACGGATTTGGAGTAGCAACCCAGATCGACGTAACCGAAGCGTACCGACCCCTCCGCGTTCTGAAACTCTTGTTCGTGATGCTCTTCTTACTGCTGCTCATCTGCACCGTGGGGCTATTCCTCTTCTCTTACCTGAATCTCATGTGGCGTCGGCGAGTGAATGAAGCGGAACTGAGGGTGAAGCAATTGGGACAATATCGGCTGGAAGAGAAAATCGGCGAAGGGGGCATGGGCACAGTCTACCGAGCCCGTCACTCACTCATGCGTCGGGAGACCGCAGTGAAGCTGCTTCTCCCTAATCGGGCGGATCCTGAGGCAGAGCAGCGATTCGAACGGGAGGTTTGTCTGACGTGTCAACTCACTCATCCCAACACCATTCAAGTCTACGACTACGGTCACACACCGGAAGGAATTTTCTACTATGCCATGGAGCTCCTGCGGGGGCTGAACCTCGACCAGTTGGTCGAACGGCACGGTCCTCAGCGCGAGTGCCGAGTGGTCCACATTCTGGAGCAAGTCTGCGATTCGCTTGCCGAGGCGCATGCTTTGGGACTGATCCATCGCGACATCAAACCGGCGAACGTGTTTCTTTGTGATCGAGGGGGTGTCCCTGACTGCGTGAAAGTTCTGGATTTCGGCCTGGTTCGCGAATACCGCTCCGAAGAAGGAAAGGGGCTGCCCGCGGGTCTCGA
>JAYTTC010000369.1:0-1617 GCA_043745255.1 Verrucomicrobiales bacterium | reverse complement strand
GATCGACCCGAAAACCGGCGTTCTGAGGGGTGGCACCGAAAGCCGTAAAGATGGTATCGCAATCGGGTGGTAAACGGTCCACGGCACTCCATTTGCTGATTGCATTCGCATTTCAGCACCGGAGTCAAACCGTGGACGCGAACACCGAATCGCTCTGGTCGCCGGCCAAATCTTCCGATCCGAGTACCCGCCTCGCCGGGAATGTGACCTGCGACATTTGCGTGGGAGCCGACGAATGATGAGGCGGAAGGATTTTTGGAAGCTCCTTGAGCAATCCGGGGAATCCTGGCTCGACCACAACGCCACCCGTCTGGCCGCGGCCGTGGCGTTTTACTCGATTCTTTCGCTCGCCCCGCTGTTGTTACTCTCCGTCGCGATCGCGGGCTTGATTTTCGGCGAGGAAGCGGCGCGTGGCGAGCTCGTTCAGCAGATGCGGGGCCTCGTCGGGGACGAAGGAGCCGAGGTGATCCAAACCACTCTGGCGAAAGCGAAGAAGCAGGAGGAGGGTATTTTGGCCACCGTGATCGGGGCCGTCACCCTCCTGCTCGGTGCCGCCGGGGTGTTCGGGGAATTGCACGACGCGTTCAACGTGGTATGGGAAGTGAAAGCCAAACCGGGTCGGGGCGTGTGGGGCTTCCTGCGCGACAAGTTCCTCTCGTTCGGAATGGTACTTTCCATTGGCTTCTTGCTGCTCGTCTCCCTCGTGCTGAGCACCGCTCTCTCCGCTGCGGGCACCTATTTTTCGGGATTGGCACCGGGCGTCCCGGTCTTCATGGAGATTCTGAATTTCTTGGTCAGCATCGCATTGATCACCGGACTATTCGCATTGCTGTTCCGCTATCTTCCGGATGCGCGAATTGCTTGGCGACACATTTGGCCGGGCGCAATTGCGACCTCCATCCTCTTCACTCTCGGCAAGTTCCTCATCGGTCTCTATTTGTCGCAGGCGGCGGTCGGTTCCCCATTCGGCGCAGCCGGCTCGCTCGTGGTCTTGATCGTCTGGGTCTATTATTCCTCGCTGATCATCTTCTTCGGTGCCGAACTGACTCAAGTCCATGCGAAGTCGGCCGGTGTCGAAGCGCAACCCTTGCCCTCCGCGTCGCGGATCCCGCCGCAAGCAGATCCCCAAACGCAGAAGGTATCGGGCCTGGCAAATCTTTCTGGCAGGCTTTGACGGCTGTTTTCCGGCCTGAAAGGCCGGTTCTGTCAGCCCAGGTCGGAGACGGTGCAACCGTCGGAGGCCTGGGAACAACGATCACCCTCTGAATTCCGGCCTGCAAGGCCGGTTCATTCGCGTTGAACCGCCCGGACAGGGCGGGATTCTTGCTTGCCGCCGCGCCCCAGGCCTCCGACGGCTGCGCCGTCTCCGACCTGGGCTTGACAGAACCGACCTTTCAGGCCGGAATACGGGTTGCCAGAAAGATTTGCCCAACCACGCGCTGACGTTTGTGGTTCCAAAAAAACCGGATCACGCCTCGACGCAAAGACTACATCAATCTCATTCCTACGAGATCGCCCCATGCCAAACGCCGAACTCCCATTCGCCACCGTCGATCTCGACCGCGAGCGCCGCTGCGGGTTTCCCGAGGTCGTCTACGCCGAGGGGAAGACCCCGGA
>JAYTTC010000368.1:0-1620 GCA_043745255.1 Verrucomicrobiales bacterium | reverse complement strand
CCAGAGGGCACCCGATGGCGTCTGGCATCTGATGGCCACCGGTCGCGCCGCCGGCGATCCGCACAACGAACGCCGGCCGGTCTGCCTCCATGCGACATCGCGCGACCTGATCACTTGGGACACCGTCGAATCTTTGCCCCTGATGGAAAACGTCACCGGCCCCGATGGGAAAAAGCCCCGCAATTGCTGGGCACCGGAATGGTCTCTTGACCGGAAAACCGGCGAGTTTTTCCTGTTCTGGTCCTCAAGCTACGAGGATGCCGGTTGGAAGGACAGTCGGCTTTGGTGCAGCCGGACTCGGGATTGGAAATTGTTCACGCCGGCGAAGGTCCTCTTCGATCCCGACTACTCGGTCATCGACGGCACCCTGCTGGAACGCGACGGCACCTTCTATCTCTTCCACAAGGAGGAGGAATTCGGCGAACTCACCGGCGAACGCCGCGCCATCCGCCTCGCCACCTCGGATCGGATCGACGGCCCCTATCAGATCCGTCAGGGCCCGCTCAACCGCGGCCAGATCGTTCCCACCATTACCGAGGGCTGCTCGGTCATGCCCGATCCCCTCAAGCCCGGCTGGCTCCTGCTCTACGACTACTGCATGACCAACCGCTTCGGCGCGTCATCCTCAACCGACCTGCGGGATTGGAAGGTGGTGGACGACGTCGCATTCCCGCCGGACGCCCGGCATGGCAGCGTTTTCAAGCTCGATCCCGCCGAGGCCGAGCGGTTGGAGAAACGGTTTCCGCCTGCGCATGCGCCATAAGAATCCGCCGTCCTTAGCAAGCTCCAACAGGAAACAGGCAAACTTGCTGCCGACATTCGGCCGTGCGGTGAATGAGCCGATTATGCCCGGATTCGATTCTCCGTCCGGTTTGACGAAGATTGTCAGTTCCCGTAGCCTGATGCCGTGCACATTTCCCTGACACCCGAGTTGGAAGACGCCGTGAATGCGAAAGTTGCGTCGGGCCTCTATAACAACGCCAGCGAGGTGATCCGCGAGGCCCTGCTCCAATCGCTTTTCCGCGAGCAAGAAAACCAGTGGATCGCCCGCGAGGCCGCCATCGGCTTCGCCCAGCTTGAGGCGGGGCAAAGCGTCGAGGTTCAATCCGAGCAGCACTTCATCGACCTCATCCGTGGCAAGGCATGAAGCTGATCCTCACCGAAGCGGCTCTTGAGGATCTCCGATCGATCCAAGCCTACACTTTGGAAACTGGGGCGTAGAACAAGAGGAACGCTACCTCCGGCAATTGTGGTCCCGCATCGAGTCCCTCCGTGCGAACCCCTTCCGCCACCGTCTCCGCGAAGAACTGTTTCCCGGTTGCCGCGTCGCGGCCGAAGGTCGCCACGTGGTCCTCTTCCCTGCTGGAGATCAGGCTCTGGAAATTGTCCGGGTTCTTCACTCCGCCATGGATTTCAAGCGACATTTGCCGTCTGAGGGTTGCTGAAAACTTCACCAGCTCTTTCCATCGCCTATGCGGTCTGCAAACCCTCGGCATCTCCCCCTTAATTCTCACCGAACTCGAACGCCACGTCATTTTCCTCCGGGACGGGTGCTACAAACAAGACCCCCCTAAAGTGTATCGCCCAATCGACTTCCTACTGCTCGACGACATTTTCGAG
>JAYTTC010000367.1:0-5899 GCA_043745255.1 Verrucomicrobiales bacterium | reverse complement strand
GACTCACTGACTGGAGAGCCGGACGCGGGAGATCCGCCCGTCCGGTTCGGAGGGAGGGGTGGCCCTATCGGGCCATCCCTACCCCTATCAGAACTGCGGTCCGGCTTCTGTAGTGTCGTCCGTATCGGACGATCCGGGCGGGGATGGGCCGATACGGCCCACGCTACAGAACTACAACCCTGCTTTGAAACAGTGCAGGCAGAGTTCAGAGCCCCGGTCTTTTTTGCGTCTCCTGCGCCTTTTCGCGGCTAAGCCCGGCCCTGCCCGTTTCCGATCCTGGGAGGAGCCTTTACCGCGGATTGCGCGGAGGACGCGGAGGGGAGGGGGAACAGGTTCCGAGAACCTACTTCTGTCGAGACATCGCGGCCGCTGAAGTGGGCGGCGCTCTCACGCAGCGACCCATTCAGGCTCTCTCCAAGGATCCAGATCTCACCCACTTTTAATGGCACCCGCCCATCCCCCCGAGAACAAGAACGGTTTGCCTCTGGAGATGATTTGTGTTTTTTCTTTCGCCGCAACATGAAAGCCAACGCGTCAGCAAAAGATCGATTCGTCATCATTATGGCCGGTGGCAAGGGGGAACGGTTCTGGCCGGTGAGCCGCGAGAAGACTCCCAAGCAGCTGCTGACGCTGATCGGCAAACGCTCCTTCCTCCAACAAGCAGTCGATCGGGTCACCTCTCTGGTTCCCCTCCGGAATGTATTCATCATCACCAACGGGATGCAGGCTCCCGAGGTGAGAAAGCAGCTGCCGAAGCTGCCCAGGGAAAATGTCATCGCCGAGCCCTGCGGACGCGACACCTGCGCTGCGGTGACTCTCGGGGCCGCGCTGGTAGGCGCGCGGTCCACCACCGGGGTGATGGCTGTGCTCCCCGCGGATCATGTGATTCCGGAGGAGAGGAAGTTTCAACAGGTGCTGGAGGATTCGTTTGATCTGGCCAGCCGGGGGCAGGTCATCGTGACCATCGGAATCAAACCGACCGAGCCGGCCACCGGATACGGCTACATCCGCACCGGCAACGAGCTGCCTCCGCCGCCGGGAGTCAAAAAATTCAAGACCACGTTTTTTAAGGCGGAACAGTTTGTAGAGAAGCCCAACTTCGAGCGGGCGCGGGAGTACTTGCAGAGCGGACGCTATCGCTGGAACGCGGGGATGTTCATCTGGTCCTTCATCACGGTCACTCAGGGACTCGAAAAGCATCAACCCGAAATGGCCGCAGCCTGTCGGCGATGGTTCCAGGCGGCGCAAAAGCCGGGTCGCTTGGTGAAGGTCTTGAGCAAGGAGTATCCCATGATCAAGAAAATCTCCATCGACTATGCCCTCATGGAGCATGCGCAGAATGTGGTGTGTGCCGACGGCAATTTTATCTGGGACGACCTCGGCGCTTGGCCCGCACTGGCTAGACATTTGAAGCCGGATGCAGAGGGCAATTGCGCGGTGGGCGAGTTTCTCCAGGTCGACTCGGCCCGCAATGTCATCTTCGATGCGCGAAGCAAGTCGCGTCGGACGCCGATTGCCCTAGTGGGGTTACGCGATACGATCATCGTGCAGACTGACGATGCGACCTTGGTAGCTCACAAGAGCCAGTCCCAAAAGGTAAAGGAGATCGTCGCCAGGCTCGCCGCAGACAAACGCTACCGGCATCTCGTCTGATTTGTGACTTGGTGCTGTCGAGCTTCCTGCGTAGCCTCTATTTCCGTGAAGCTGCTATTTATTGGCGATATTGTGGGTGAGCCGGGCCGCCGGGCCGTTCATGAGTTGATCCCGCGTCTGCGGCAGAAGTACGGCGTTCAATTCATCATCGCGAACGGCGAGAATTCCGCCGGGGGATCGGGCATCACCCCGAAAATTGCCGAGGAGCTTTACTGCTCGGGAGTGAACGTGATCACCACCGGAGATCATCTCTGGGATCAGAAGGAAGTCACCGCACTCCTCGAGACTGAGAATCGGTTCCTTCGCCCAGCCAACTACCCATCGGGTGTGCTGGGTTTCGGCAGCGGAGTATTTCAGATCGATGACCTGCCTGCCGTGGGAGTGATCAATTTGCAGGGGCGTACGTTCATGCAGGATCTGGAGAATCCCTTTAAAGTGGCGGAGTCCGAGGTATCTCATCTTCGACAGCACACGCCAATTATTCTCGTGGATTTCCATGCCGAAGCGACGTCCGAGAAAATCGCCCTGGGCCGGATGCTCGATGGCAAGGTGAGCGCGGTGATCGGAACCCACACTCACGTGCAGACAGCGGACGAGCAAATCTTCCCCGGCGGCACGGCGTTTCTCTGCGATGCTGGGTTCACCGGACCTCACGATAGCGTGCTGGGACGCGATATCGAGCCGGTGATCAAACGGTTTCAACATAATACCCCGCAGCGTTTCCTGGTGGCGAAGGGGGATCTGCGCCTGCACGGCGCGGTGGTCGACGTAGATGAAAATACAGGAATGGCCCGCTCGATCGAACGGGTTGCGGAGCGCTTGGAAACCCGCTGATCGGTCCGCCTCGAGAGGCTGTCTCCTCATGTCTCGTAAAACTCCAGGACAGGCTGAGTTCGGGGAACTGTTTCCGGTGGCGGCGACCCGCCAGGTGCTGACGGTCTCGCAGCTCACCACCAGCGTGAAGCGCCTGCTCGAGGGGCAACTCGGACGTATCTGGGTGACTGGCGAGGCGACCAATTGCCGGGCGCAGAGCTCGGGACATCTCTACTTCACTCTCAAGGACGCGGGGTCCCAGGTGAGTTGCGTGCTTTTTCGCGGCGAGTCGGCCTCCACCCGACATTATGTGCAGGATGGGCAGATGCTTCTGCTCGGAGGCGATGTCACGGTTTACGAGCCGCGCGGGCAGTATCAGTTACGGGTGATGACGGTGGAGCTGCAGGGAGTGGGGGCGCTTCAACTGGCTTTCGAACAACTCAAGCGGAGGCTTCAGGCGGAAGGGTTGTTTGCCTCCGAACGCAAGCGGCCGCTGCCACGCTACTCGCAGCGAATCGGCATCGTGACCTCTCCAACCGGCGCAGCGATCCGCGATGTGCTCCACGTCATTGAGCGACGCCAGGCGGGTCTTGAGATCGTGCTGGCACCGTGTCGAGTGCAAGGGCAGGGGGCTGCCCTGGAGATCGCCGAATCGATCCGGTCCCTCAACCAGGCGCATGCCACCGGGTTGACCCGCCTTGATCTCATCCTGGTGACGCGCGGGGGAGGTAGCCTGGAAGACCTCTGGGCGTTCAATGAGGAGCCTGTGGCACGCGCGATCTTTGCTTCGGTGCTGCCAGTGGTTTCTGCTGTGGGGCACGAGATCGACATTACTATTAGCGATCTGGTGGCGGATCTACGTGCGGCGACTCCGACGGCGGCGGCGGAGTTGATCACCGAGGGGCCGTTCTCCAGTCGACAATTTGTAGTCGCGGCCTCCGAGCGAATTCGTCGATTGGCCGGGCGTCATCTGGAGCAGCAGCAGGATGCTCTGGATCAGCTCACGCAGCGTTTGAATCGCGTGGCTCCTCGTCGTTGGTTGCAGGATCAATCGCAGTACCTCGACGACCTGCAGACCTCCATGAGCCGGTCCGCGCGTTCCCAGTTGCGGCTGCTCCAGACGCGGTGGCAGTCGGTGGCCTCCAATCTACTGCGTCTTCGCCCGAACCGATGGCTGAGCGATCAGGAGTTAAAGCTGGAAGCACTCCGACGGAGGTTTCGCGCCGCTGGAGCGATCGCGATTCCCCCCCGGCGTGCAGCCTTGGAGACCGTCCTGGGTAGACTCCGGCTTCTCTCTCCCATGAACGTATTGGAGCGCGGCTATTCGATTACCCGCGATGCGGAGACCGGAGCGATTGTGAGTTCTGCCGCCGGGTTGAAGCGCGGGCAGCGTCTGATCACCCGTGTCCGCGATGGTGAGGTCGGCAGCGAAGTGACTGATTCGCCCCCACTCGCCTCTCGACAAAGTAGCAGCGTCTCGTGACGACGCATCCTCTGCCGCGAACTGGCGGGGGATACGCGTGCGCATGGGGTCGCTCGGGCGAAGAGCTTCCATCGTTTGGAGTGGAAGGGCAGCTATCGAGTCAGCCCCTCTCTCGCGAGGGGAGGCTACGGGTTTGACAGGCCTTCGCGCGATCAGGGCGCACGAGGGACTTCGAGCACGCCGTAATCGGCCAATGGGATCCAGAATCCTTTGTCCAGAGCCCCATCGCCTTTCGATGCATCGCCCCAAAAGCAGCCTCCTGGAGACGTGCTGCCGACTTGCCGAAGAGATGTAGGCTGGGTGGCATCGAGCAGGACCGCGCGGTTCGCGTTATCGAGCACGGTGAGAAGCGCGCCTCGCTGCACGACCTGACGCGGTGTGCCCAATAACTCAAATCGGGCGAGCCGGTCGAGCTTGCCCTTGGCGCTTAGGGACCAGGTGTCCAGTGTTCCGGTCATCAGGGCTCCACTGAGGTCGATGGCGGGAAGAGACACGAAAACGGAATCCCCGGACACCAGGACCGAGGGCATCCAAGTCTTGTCCAACATCACCGAATCAATTTGATGTGCCGAGACTCCGTCAAACGAAAGCGCGGTCAGCCACATTCCCATCGTCTGATTTCCCTTCTCATCCAGAGGCTGATTCAGGGTGTAGAGCAGATCGCCACCCTGTCCGAGCCCTTGCAAGGCCCCCGGCAAACTCACCGGGTCGCGCACTTCCGGGGACTTCGGATCCTCATAATCGATGACATCGAGAAAATCGCGCTGTCTCCAAAGGGGTGCTTGAACCAATACCGTATCGCTGCCTTCTTTCTTCTCGCCCGCGTCTTGCATCGGTTCTGAGCGCAGATGGCTGAAGTAAACCAGAGGGCCGGCGGAGTAGGCATAGCCAACCCCCCACCAGTCTTGTTTTTCAAGAGTGAGCTCGGACCTTAGCGCGGGCTTGGCCGGGTCTCGGACATCCACTGCGATCAACGTCGGACCCTGCGTCCCCCAGCCCCAACCCCAACCGGGGAATGCGCCCGTGTTGACCGCGGAGGTGTTCACCGCGTCCAGTGCCATGGGCCAGCCGTAGAAACCAGCCTTTGCATACCACACCAGGAGATCGTCACCGAGCCACAGGGGCTGCCAATTGCGTCCAAGGCCGCTTGCTGCGAGGCCTAGCTCAGATTGGCCTTCGATCCGGGGGATCAGCGGATCCCTCACATCAATGACGGTGATTAGGCCGGTGGAGTTGGGGTTCTCCTTCGTTGCGGTCTGCTCTGCCGCCATCATTGGAGCTCCCCACCACCAGAATGAATTTTGTACGTTTGCCTGCGCCAAATAGAGTCTCCCATTTCGAAGGGTGGCTCCGACGATTGGAAGATTGGAAAGCGTGAGAGTGGCGACGGCTCGATCTGCTGCAGTGGACCTGGCGACGCGCAACTGGGTTCTGGTTTGATTTGCCCACCACACCGACTGGCTGCTGAGCTCAATCAAGTAATCTCCCTGCAAGAACAGCTGATCGACGCTCCAGCTCAGGTCGACTGAGTTCTTCACCATCGGCTGGTCGCGATTCGAGGCATCCACGGCGAGCAGCTCTCGCGAGGAGACGGTGTAAATACGATTGAGATGAAGCGCCGCCCTTCGTGGTTCGATCGGCCGCTCGATCACCCCCCGCAAGGTCAAGTGGTCACGCTCCAGATCGATTAGTTGAACACGAGACGCATAGCCACTGGTGGTGTCGCCGCTGTAGGGCACGAGGATCAGTTTGTCCTCCGGCAGGATGGTCACCGCTTTTTCATTGTAGGCGGACTCGCTCCAGGAATAGCTGTTCCCCAGAAGCACTCGGCTTAGCAGGCCTGGACGCGCGGGATTGCTGACATCGAATAAGGAGACTGCCACTCGATTGCTCTCAGTTCCCACTGCCACCAGGCGATCGCCCATCGGCTGGATATAGGTGGACCAACCG
>JAYTTC010000366.1:0-5916 GCA_043745255.1 Verrucomicrobiales bacterium | reverse complement strand
ATCCGGGGTTGGCGGATCCGATGGCTCGCATGTATCAGAACTGGAATCTGGTTCTGAAGGGCCAGCTGGGCTTCAACAATCCACAGACCGAGACCGGTCGATTCTCCCTCAGATCAGAGTTCCTGCGTGTTCAGTCTGGAGCGCAGGGCAGCGCTGCGTGGCGCGAGTCACTCACGCGCTTCATTGTTCCCAATCTCTTGGAGATGGAAGAATTCAAACGCTACTGCATCCCATTCACTCCGCAGCAGCCAGTCGAGCCCGGCATCGTCATCCCGTTCAACACGACCATCAATTTCGGCGAGAACTTCTTTGGTTGGCCGGCTGGCGGCGGCGACAACGACTACGATTCCACCCACTTCGCCACCAAGATCCGCTCGGTCGGCGTTTGGTTTGCGAACTACAATAATCTGGTGAACAACGGCATGATCAACACCCCGCGAGTTTACCTGGTGCCAGTGGGTGTCGATATCATGCGTTCGCCGACCGACAACACCGGATCGATTCGCGAGTGGCGCATCGTCGATCAGGCGCTGCCCGTCCCGTTCCCGCTCTCCTTGGGTGATTTGGCGAGCCCGGATTGGATTCCGAGCAACGATACGCTCTCCGGCCAGCTGGCTGACATCCGTCGTTACCCGCGATTCCGGGCCTATCACGACAGTGGGAGTTTCGATCCGAGCCAGACTGTCAGCGATACTCGTCTGATCGGTCGCTCAGTATGGAACACCCGATGGCTGCTCATCATACCCGGCGGAACCCTTCACAGTGATCGCAACGAGGGAATCCAGCGGTTCATCAACGGAAATCTTGCGGGTTCGCGTCGCGATGGAAATGGTGTCTCGGACATCAAGATCTTCTTCCAGACCTACGCCTACTCCGGGAACTAACCGCACGAAGTTCCGCCGTGCGGTGAACACAACTGCTGATGAATCCGCGAACCCTAGCCGGTCCCCGAGCACGGGCCACTCTGCTGAACTTACTGTTGGCAATGGTCCTCGTTGAAGGAGGCTTGGCGGCGGACAAGAACGGTGTTTCCCCGAACGCTATTTCGCTGCCGAAGGGGCCTGGATCTATTGAAGGTTTAGGAGAGTCCTTCCAGCCCTCTCTCAATAGCGGCCAGGCTCAGTATTCGGTGTCGCTTCGACTTCCTCCTGGCGCGGGAGGGCATTCGCCGAGTCTCGCATTGCGTTACGAGGGGGGTGCCGGCAATGGGGTGCTAGGTCCGGGCTGGAGTCTGCCCATTCCTATGGTTCAACGCAGATCGGACCACGGACTGCCCACCTATGGCGAGCCGATGGGATTCGATCGCAGCGACACTTTCATCAATGAGGCCCGGGAAGAGTTAATTCCGCGCGAAGATGGATACTTCTTTTGTCGCAACGAGGGTGCCTTTGTTCGATACGAATTCAAGACGGACCACTGGGTCGGCACTCGCCCGGATGGGGCTCGGATGGAATTCGGCTTGTCGGACGCTTCTCGCATCACCGATGGAACCCACATTTTCGCCTGGCTCCTGGAAAAAGTGACCGACCTTCACGGCAACGTGGAACGTTATGTCTACCGAGGATCGCCTGGCGCAGAAAATCGACGGCAGCGCTACCTGGTCCGAATCGAGTACGGCGCCGGTGCTCCTCCCTGGACTGCACGGCAGTTCGTGCAGTTTGACTACCAGGATCGCCCTGATCCCATCGAGGATGCGCGGGCGGGATTCGTGGTCGCCACGGGACGTCGATTGAGTGCGATCAGTGTCGCAACCCAGGGAGTGACGCTGGATCGGCACCTGGTGGGAGATTTCGATGATGATGGATCCCCTGATTTTCTCAATCGACGCTATACCCTCGAGTACCTGCCGGAGGCTGCCGCTTCCCCTCCCGTTTCCCTTCTTACCCGAGTGTTAATGGTGGGCATCGATGGCGTCACTCCGCTCCCGCCTCTCACCCTGGGCTATGCGGTGTGTCATCCTCCGGCATGGCTGGATGCTTTCCCTGGAACGGTGGTGAGCAGCAACGAACCACCCGCCGTGATGGACAATCCGTTGGTGGAGTTTATTGATCTCAACGGCGACGGATTGCCTGATGTGATCAAAACCGAGAGTGGTGGCGGAGCCCACGTGGCGTATCTGAATCAAGGCGAGTCGACCAACGCTGCAGGGCGGGCGGTGCATTGGAGCAGTGCGCAGGAGGTGGGTGCCGCTCTTGGCGCCGCGTGGAATTATCACCTCGGCCAGAACGAAACCCATCTCGCGGATATGAACGGAGACGGCCTTGCCGACCTGGTGCACCGCACAGCCGGGGGAGACGCCTTCTACTTTGCGAATCGAGGCGATGTCGGTTGGGGATTGAGACAGGCGCTGGCGACCTCTGACGCACCCCCACCCGCTCCGTTTGGCCAACCCGATGTGCGCACCGGGGATTTCGATTTCGACAAACGCATCGACATCATTCAGAGCGTCGACAACGGCGGGGGCCACGACTACCGCGTTTGGTTCAATCTCGGTTCGCAAACCTATTCGCCCCCGATCACCGTTCCACAAGAGAGCGGATTTTCTTTTTCCGATTCGGCCGTTCAGATTGCTGATCTCAATGGAGACCGCATTCCAGATATCGCCAGAATCCGCCCCTCAGCGATCGAGATCACTCTAGGTTTGGGCTACGGACGATTCGACACACTGCGCGTCTCCGTTCTGCCGGACGGGCCGCTGAGCGATGACCAGGTGCGTCATGCCAAACTGACCGACATGAATGGGGACGGATTGGCCGACTTGGTCATCGAACGCGCGGCACCCGGTGAGTGCTGGTACTGGTTGAACGGAGATCATGGACAATTCTCTGAGCGTCGGGTCATCGGAAATCTTCCCGCCTTCGTCGGGCAAAACGCGGTCGTGCGATGGGCTGATCTCAACGGAAATGGCTCGGTCGACTTGGTGTATGCGGATCATGAGTCGGATCAGAGGCTGTTGGGGTTTGATCTGGCCTCCTTGTTCGCCTGTGCACCGGCTCCCAACCTGATGATTGGGATCACGAATGGCCTCGGTCGAAACACTCAAATCACCTACGATCCTTCCACTCGGTTTCTTCTCGAGGACATCGCCAAGGGAACGCCCTGGCCGGATCATGTTCCATTTCCCGTGACGGTCGTCAGTTCGGTGACCACCGACGATACTCTCGGACATACCTACCTCACTCGATTTCAGTATCACAATGGATACTACGATTCCGTCGAAAAGCAGTTTCGAGGGTTTGCCCGAGTGGAGCAAATCGAGGTCGGGGATGGCACAGCTCCAACCTTGGTGACTACCTACGATTTTGATACCGGTCGCGATGATGAATCGATGAAGGGTAAAACCCATCGCAAGCGAATGGGCACTGAAGACGGAAAACTGTTCACCGACGAGCTCACCTTGTGGGTCACTCCATCGCAAACCCTTTTCACGGCTCAAGACGGGCGCGAAGTTCATTACGCTCATCCCATCGGACAGCATCGCGATATCCTCGAGTTGGGAGTCGGCTCTCCAAGGCGTATCGAATCGGAGAGCGGCTACGACTCCTTCGGGAACCGCACCCGGATGGCGGAGTTTGGAGTGGTGGAGGGAGACAATCGTAACGCGGGAGGCGATGAGCGCATTACGGTGACTGAGTACGTTCTGAACCTGGAAAAATGGCTGATCCGACTTCCGCGTCGCATCGAGACCCAGGACGGCTCGGGAAAAGCGATTTCGCGAACCGAACTGTTCTACGATGACGAGTCCTTCTCCGGTGGGAATGGCGGGCTCGCGACCCTGGGCAATCTCACCATGGAACGGCATTGGAAAAACCCTGCGGAACCCTCCGCATTTGTGACCTCCCGGCGCTCCAAGTTTGATGCTTTCGGAAATATTGTTGTGGAACTCGATCCCTTGGCCTCAGCCCCGGGAGGAACCGTGGACCCCGCCAAAGGACATGCGCGCCTGATGGAGTTTGATACTGCGTTTCACTCCGAGGTGGTGCGCGAGCGTGCCTATGCCGGCAATGGGTCGGCTCCATTGGAGGTTACCGCAGATTATGATTTCGGGCTCGGCACATTGATCGCATCGACGGATTTTAACGGGCATCTGTCGCGGTTCGAGTTTGATCCATTGGGCCGACTGAGTGCGATGATTCGTCCGGGAGAGCAGACGCAGTTCCCGGGAGTCGAGTACGAGTATCATCTTGGCGTTTCGGTTTCAGGCAGCGGTCTGGTGAGCTATGTGGAAACGCATGAGCTTGACCGAATGCCCGGGGAGTTTCCTGCCGATCGCCTGTCGCACTATCGACTCTCGCGACAGTACACCGACGGATTGGGAAGATCGTTAATGCTTCGCAGCGAGGCTGAGCCCAAGAAAGGTTCCACCGCGCCTCGAGTGGTGGTGACAGGAGCCCGTGTGTTCAACGCCCGTCAGCAGACGCGTTCGGCGCTGCAGCCCTTCTTCTCCACCCGGTCCGGTGCAATTCTCGCGCTTCTCGACTATGAGTCGATTGAAACCCCAGCCTGGCGGGGAGAATTCGAGCGGGCAGGGAGCAGCTTCACGACGGCTCTCGCCACTGCTCCGCGGTCCAGCATGCTTTACGACGCGCAACTCCGCGTCGTCGCGGTGAGCAATCCTGACGGCACCCAGAGGCGGACCGAGCATGAGCCATTGCTGCTGCGTGAATTCGACGAGAATGATGCGGACCTGGCTTCGACGCATCGAGGCACTCCGCGTGTCCGCATCGACGACGGGCTGGATCGCTTGGTGGAAGTGCAAGAGTCGGGGCGGATGTCCGAGGAAGGGCTTTCCGACGGCAGTGTTCAGGTGCGCTCAACGCGCTACCGTTATGACGTGAACAATCAGTTGATCTCAGCGATCGATCCCTTCGGAAACGAGCGGAACTATGTCTACGATGGGTTGCGACGCCGGGTGCGCTTGCAGGATCCGGATCGTGGAACATTGGTCGTGGATCTCGATGACGCCTCGAATATTCTTGAGACGCTCGACGCGAAGGGGCAGCACAGCGTCTTCACCTATGATGGATTGAATCGGCGGTTGACCGAACAGCGTTTAGACGGACGTGCGCTTCCCCCCTGGCGACGGGCAGAGGAGGCTCAGGCTGAGGTGATTTATCACTACGATATGGCCTCCCCCAATCTGGATCAGGGCGATCAGTCGCTCGCCACTGCTCAAAACGTGCGAGGGCGGGTGGCGTGGGTCCAGGATCGATCGGGCGAGGAGCACAGCTCCTTCGACTCTCGGGGTCGGGTCGCCTGGGTGGTGAAGCGCGTGCCGATGGATTTACGCAGCGACGGTGAACTCGCGAGTTTTCGCACGGGGTTTGTTTACGATTCCGCAGATCGCATCTCGAGTCTCACCTATGCTGACGGCGACGGTGTCTCCTATGAGCACAGCGCACGCGGGCTAATCGAGTCGGTGTCCGGTGCTCAGAAGGGATCGGTCCTGAATGCACTTTCTTATAGCCCAGCAGGCCATCTCAACGAGTTCACCTACGGCAATGGCTGTGTAAGTCGTTACCAGTATGACGATCGACTTCGCATCTCTCACATCCAGCTCATTCCTCCCCCTTCCGTGGGCGGCGATGCGAGCCCCCTGATGGATTTGGGCTATGAGTTCGATCCGGCGTCCAATATCACCGGGATCGGCGATGGAAGGAAAGCGCAGGCCGTTCCCGCAGCGGACGCCCGGCGAAACACGCAGTCGTTCGGATACGACGACCTAAACCGACTGGTGGTGGCGAAGTATTCATTCCAGCCGGATTCCACGCCGAAGAGCGAGGCCGTGGATGGAGGAGAGATAGAGTATCGTTTTGACGCCATCGGCAATCTGCTGGAACAGCGAGCGTCGGCCGCAGCGGTTGCCGACTCCGGTGCGGCGCTGAATCTCGGCACTCTTTCGTACGGAGGTGCCGC
>JAYTTC010000365.1:0-5920 GCA_043745255.1 Verrucomicrobiales bacterium | reverse complement strand
GCAATGAGGTTAGCACCCCCGGGATGGGGTGAATGACGAAGGACTGAGCTCCCGTAAGTTCGAAAAAAGTCCATCGATTGGTGTAGCTAAAATGTCCTCGGACGGCTGTCCCTTGGAAGTTGTATTCTGCGTTGGGGTCGAGGCCGGTGAAAGTGTATACCAAACTGTCGGTCACGCCGTTCATCTCGAGAGCCGGAGTGTCCTGCCCCCCAAAATCCACGAAGCCGTCAAAAATCACGCTGGCCGGACTGCCATAGGTGGGGGCGCCCTGAATCCCGGTGGCGGCGACCGAGGTACCGATAACCTTGACTGAAACCGACACCGACTTCCCCGTTGTGATATCCTTCAGCTTTCCGCTCTGCCCTGGCGCGTAACTCGTGGCATTGGGGTGAGTGAGCAATCCCGGGGAGTAGTCGTTGAAGGCAACGAAGGGATTTAGAGCTGCGGCCTGCAGGGCGGTAGCGAAGAGGGAGAACAAGCCAGCTATCGGAAGACTGGTGCGACTGAAAAGCATAGAGTTTTTGAAAACAAGTTGGCAGCGGCCGGAATGCAAAGCATAGCTCAAGCTCGCGAGCGATCAGTTTCAGCTACGACATCCGCCGCTGCGGCCGATAGGTTTCATGGAGCTACGCGCCGACTAGGGTTCGCCCATTGCTCCATAACGTGACTCACTATGGCACAAATACGCCATTGCGCCAGGGGGGTGTTTTGTTTTTGGACACCCATCTAGCTAGGACCGCGAAGGGAAGAGTTATTTCAGCTAGCCTGAATGTCCGATTTGTCGAAGTTCGTTGTGATTTGTAACTTTTGAGTGAAACTGACCGTCGCCCTCGCTGTCCAACTACCATTCAAATGAAGTGCTTTTTCTTTGGTCGCGCCTTGTTCCTCAGCCTGGCCGTGATGTCATTCCGTCTCTCGGCGCAGAACGTGGTCATCTCCGAGATTTTCTACCACCCTAGTTCGACCAATCTGCTTGAGCAGTATGTGGAGCTCTACAACCGGGGTGCGGCGCCCGTGGATCTCGCTGGGTGGAAGTTCTTAAATGGCGTGAGTTTCACCTTTCCCACGAATGCCACCACCAAGCTGGCACCCGGTGCTTATTTGGCGGTGGCGGCGGATGCCGCGACCTTTGTCCAGAAGCATCCTGGAGTCGCTAACTATGTGGCGGGTTGGGTCTCTCCAATCGAGGGGCACACGCTCGAACTCAGTGATGGCCTGGGTGCCGTGGTCAATGCGGTGGCCTTCCATAGTGAGGGTGACTGGGCGGTGCGACGAATTGGCGAGGTCATGTATGGGCATGCCGGATGGGAGTGGTATGCGGAACACGACGGCCTGGGAAAGTCCTTGGAGTTGATCAATCCCACCCTACCCAACTCGTTCGCGCAGAATTGGACTTCAAGCCTGGCCGCGGGCGGGACGCCAGGACGGGCGAACTCAGTCGAGCAAGCGAACATCGCACCGATCATTAGTGATGTGAGCCATTTTCCGATCGTGCCTCAGTCGTCCGATCCTGTGACCCTGAGTGCTCGAGTGCTGGATGAGAGATCCGATGGGGTTGTCGTCACCCTTCGATGGCGACTCGATTCTCTGACCAGCTCCAATACCCCGTTCGCCAGCGTCGTGATGCTGGATGATGGAGTTCATGGGGACGGTCTGGCATCAGATGGAATCTACGCTGCCGTGCTGCCGGCTCAGCCGACCGGAACCGTGGTTGAATTCTTCATTCAAGCCAGGGATGCCGAAGGTCATCTTCGAAACTATCCCACCTATCAATCTCCTGCCGATTCCTTCCGCACAGCAAATCTGCTCTACCAGGTCGATATTCCCGGATTCGCCTACAACGGGTCGCAGCCGTTCTATCGAATCATCATGAGCGAGATCGAGCGATTGGAGTTGTATCGTCTGGGTCGCAAATGCCCGGACTCGGATAGTGATGCCTCGATGAATGCCACTTTCATCACTCGGGACGGAGTGGTAACGGACGGGACGACGACTCAACTGCGCTACAACGTCGATGTGCGTAACCGAGGTCATGGCACTCGTCAGTCCAATCCCAATAACTATCACGTCAGCATTCCCGATGACCGCCTGTGGAAGAAGCAGGCTGGCATCAACTTTAATTCTCAGTTCTCCCACAGCCAAGTGCTCGGCAGTGCGGTGTTCCGGAAACTTGAAGTGCCTATGGCCGACTCCCGCGCGGTGCAGCTTCGCGTGAACGGAACCAATCTCATGGCCACGGTGAGCGGAGCTAACGCGTTTGGTTCTTACGCCGCCAACGAGCAATACAATAGCGATTTTGTGAAGCGTAGCTTTCCCCTCGATCCGCGCGGTAACTCGTATCGAGGCATCCGCGACGCGGCGCTCTGCGATCCCGCATTTAACGGCGTTGCCGATTTAGTCTGGCATGGCGCAAATCCCTTTGTCGTGGGTTACACCAATGCCTACTACAAGCAGAACAACCTTGTTCGAAACGACTGGTCGGATCTGATCGGGCTCATCGGGGTTCTCAATCAAGTGCCCGGCTACTCCTCCCCCAGCACGTACGTCGCGGATATTCGTCGCGTGCTCAACGTGAACGAATGGATGCGTTATATGGCCGTGAACACGCTGCTGGACAACCAAGAGACATGCCTGGCCAATGGTATCGGGGACGACTACGCGCTCTACCGCGGCTCAGTGGATACTCGGTTTCAGGCTCTGGCCTACGATCTCGATAGCGTGATGGGCAGTGGCAACGTCGTCACCAGTCCTCGGGATGGACTCTTTCGAATGACTGCGCTTGCAACCATGGATCGGCTGATGAAAACCCCGGAGTTCGCCCCGATCTACTACCGCACCCTCAAGCAACTCGCGGAAGGCGCATTCGCTTCGGTTGAGATGAACCCGTTCCTGGATCAATCGCTGAACAGTTGGGTGCCTCAGGATATAATCGACAAGATGAAAGCCTTCAACGCGTCTCATGTCGCGTATGTGCTGTCGCAGATCCCGCTCACGCTGACCGCGGACTCCGGCCTACCGGTCGTCAGCGGTTTCCCGCATACCACCACCGCGAGCGTGCTTCTCAGCGGAGAGGCCAATGCCACCACCACGCGAAGCGTAATCGTCAACGGAGCGGCTGCGGCCTACACCTCCTGGCAGGGAGTCTGGACGAACCTCAATGTGACTCTCCGTCCGGGGGTGAATCGGATTCTGGTGCAAGCGATGGGTGAAGAAGGCATTGAGGTTGATCGCACGACTCTCTCGATTTGGTACGATGATGGTTCCACCTCTGCGGTGGCGACCAGCCTCTCGGGTTCAAATTTCTGGTCCGCTGCCAGTGGGCCCTATGTCGTGGCGACTGGCCTTACCCTTAATTCCGGAGCCACCTTGCGGATCGAGGCCGGTACCACGGTGTATCTGGGATCTGGCGCGAGTCTCACCATCGCGGATGGAGGACGTTTACTGGCGGAAGGAACCCCAAGCGCACCGATTCAGTTCACGCGCGCGCCTGCGGCCACCGCGTCCTGGGGAGGAATCGTGATCAACGGGAGCGCAAGCTCGCCCGAAACTCGGATCCGCTACGCCCATTTCGATTTTAATAGCTCTACCGCGATTCACTCCTCTGCGGGGACCGTCTTTCTGGATCACCTCACCTTCGGGAATACCGCGAAACAATACATCTCGTTGGATGATTCCAGCTTCGTGGTGAGCTATTGCGTGTTTTCCGACCCGACGGCGGCTTTTGAACCCGTGCATGGAAATGGCAGCGTCAAAGCGGGCGGTCGCGGAATCATCTATCGAAATTTCTTCGGCCAGACGATCGGCTACAACGACGTGATTGATTTCACGGGCGGAAACCGACCGGTCGGCCCGCTGGTGCATTTCATCGACAACGTCTTCACCGGAGCCAGCGATGATGGTTTGGATCTTGATGGCACCGATGCGTGGGTGGAAGGGAACATCTTTCTGCATGTGCACAAGAACGGCACCCCTGATACCGCCAGCGCGGTGAGCGGCGGGAATTTCGATTTCGGTGCCGGGGGCGGTGGCCTACAGACCTCCCAAGTGACGATAATAGGGAATCTGTTCTTCGACTGTGATCAGGTGGCGACTGCGAAGGAGGGGAACTTTTTCACTCTCATTAACAACACCATCGTTCGCCAGAGCCACCAGGGTGGATTGGATACTGGGGGTGCCGTGGTGAATCTTTCCGATGTGGGAACCGCCGAAGGCGTGGGGATGTATCTGGAAGGAAATATTATCTACGACGCGGAAGCCCTCACTCGCGGGGTCACGGCCGCGCAGATTACGTTTACAAACAATCTCATGTCGCTGCCGTGGATCGGTCCGGGCGGCAATAACTCCGCAGCAGATCCGCTTCTCACCCATCTCCCTGAGGTTGCGGAGACCCATTTCACTTCCTGGGAGCAAGCCCAGGTGCTGCGAAAATGGTTCAAACCCCAGGTCGGCTCTCCTGCGCTGGGGACGGGTCCAAACCGAACCGACCGTGGTGGTGTGATTCCTCTTGGAGCCTCGATCTCCGGTGAACCGGAGGGCACCAACAACCTAAGCAGCGCGACTCTGACGGTTGGAGTGCTGCGCAGCGGCAGTGGTATTCCCACGGCTGGATTCCCCGCTGGTTCTGGCTACACCCACTACAAGTGGCGCTTGGATGGAGGCGCTTGGAGTGCTGAGACACCGCTCGCTTCACCGATTGCTCTGATCGGTCTTGCGAAGGGTTCGCACTACGTCGAGGTGACGGGCAAGCGGGACACTGGCGTCTATCAGGACTATCCCGAGTTTGGCATTGATGCGGTGGTAACTCGTTCGAAGACCTGGGGGGTGGACACCAGCTCTGCTCCTCCCAAGTCATCTCCGATTCAGATCAGCGAAGTGCTGGCAAAGAACAGCGTCACGCTCACCAATGGAACCTCCGTTCCGGATCTTATAGAGCTGCACAACATCAGCACGAGCGCAGTCGATCTTTCAGGAATGGGACTAACCGACACCGCGCTCACGCCCTACAAATACACTTTTCCCGCGGCTACCTCTCTCGCTGGCGGGGGATATCTCGTCCTGTTTGCCGACACTGGAAAAGGAGGGCTCTACGCCCATACTGGCTTCAGCCTGAAACAATCCGGAGATGATGTGACGCTCTCCGCTGCATTGTCTACTGGCGGCAGAGTAATGGACTCCGTCACTTTCGGAATGCAGGTGCCGGACATCTCAGTGGGTCGTCGGACAGACGGAACGTGGGGGCCCTGTCGTCCCACCTTTGGCAGCGCTAATCAGGCCCTTCGATTGGGTGACGCTTCCGAACTTAAGATTAACGAGTGGCTAACAGACGCTCAGTTCATCGCCAACAACGATTTTCTGGAGCTCTACAATCCTGACTCGTTGGTGATTGACTTGGGGGGCTTCTATCTTTCGGATTCCTCGGGTGCGGCCGACAAGAATCGAATTGCCGACCTGAGTTTCATCGCTGGGAAAGGGTTTGTGAGTTTCATCGCGGACGGCAGTCCGTCGCAGGGAGCGGATCATCTTAATTTCAAACTTTCACCCGAGGTTGGACTGATTCTCTTGTCCGATCCCGATCTCGCCCTGATCGACGCGATCGCCTACGGGCCACAACGAACGGATGTCTCGCAGGGCCGGAGTCCCAGCGGCGGGGGCACATTGACCAGCTTCCCTCAGGCCAGCCCAGGAGGGCCAAATCCTGGACCGGCTGGGGTGGTGAACTATACCAATGTGGTCTCCAAGGTCTTTCCTTTATTGGATATCAAGGGCAGCCCCTGGCGCTATGACAATTCGGGTGTCGATCGCGGTGTTGCCTGGCATGCCTCAGGATTCGCCGATGGGGCATGGGCCAGTGGGAAGGGACTGTTTGGATTTGAGACCACACCGCAGATCTATCCCTATCCTTTTAATACCGTCGTCCCCG
>JAYTTC010000364.1:0-5926 GCA_043745255.1 Verrucomicrobiales bacterium | reverse complement strand
TTTTGAATGAAACACCCCCGGCCCACAAGAGCTGCCGTGCTTCGAAGTGGAAGCAGGAGTAGCTGGTTTCCATCCGGCTCGCTATGGAGTCAGCGGTGGAGCATCTAAGTCTGCTATGTTAGGAAATCGTTCCATAGGACTCAGAACTCTGTCGTTAGCTGGGTTGTTGTTGCTGGTCTCGATGAGCTTTTGGGGATGGCTGTTCTTTTGGCAGAACGAGCTCTTTTACGATCGCGACAGTTTGCAGCGCTACCTGCTCTACAACGAGTTTTTGCTGGTGGGCATTCTGTTTGGCGCTGGGAGTGGCGGAGTAAAGACTCGAGGTCCGTACCGAGGGTTCATCGAAGCGGTCAGGCGGAGCAGCCGGGAACTGATGGGCGGGTTATTTGGTGTTTTGGTGGTGCTGTTTGCTTTGCAGGACACTGCCGTCTCCCGGTCATTTTTGCTGAGCTACCTTCCGCTGCTCGGATTGGTCCTGGTGTCCTCGAATTACCTGGTCCCTCGTTGGCTCGCAAGATGGTCGTTTTCGGGGGAAAGACAGGAGCGAGTCGCGCTTGCCGGCACCCTGGAACAGGCCGAACGGATCAAACCTTGGTTGGATCGGAAAAGTTTGCTTGGGCTTCGTACGGTTGGAGTGGTCTGCCCACAATCGAGCTTCGTCGCCGCGGGCCGCGGCCTTCCGATGTCCTTCCCGGTGCTCGGCAGTCTGGAAGGCATCCGGGAGATCCTCGCCCAGTCGTCCATCACTCAGCTGATCGTGATGGATCTTTCCCTGGGCCGGGATCGGCTAAGTCAACTCGCCCAGCTTTGCGAGAGTGCTTCGGTTCGTATGCTCGCGGTGCATGATCTTGATGCCTATTTTACTCATACCACCACTACCTTCGAGGACGACGGCGTTCGCTTCATCGGAGTGCGGGATGAACCGCTGGAGAGTCCGATGAATCGGTTCATGAAGAGGATCCTTGATTTTGCGGTCGCTATTCCGGTGATGCTCTTTGTCTTTCCCATCACGACAGCTCTGGTCTGGGCGTTGCATCGACGACAATCTCCCGGTCCCATTTTTTTCAAGCAAGCGCGGAGCGGGATGATGGGGCGTTCCTTCATGATTTACAAATATCGCACCATGCACACCCACCACAACACGGAGGCGCGCCAGGCTTCCAGGAACGATCCGAGGGCTTTTCCTGCGGGGAGGTGGTTGAGGAAGCTCAGCATCGATGAGATCCCGCAGTTCATCAACGTTCTGTTAGGAGAGATGAGCATCGTCGGGCCTCGCCCTCATCTCCGGGAGCACGAGGACATGTGGGCTCGTGAAATGCGACGGTACGTCATTCGTCGTTTCATTCGTCCTGGAATAACCGGTTGGGCGCAAGTCGAAGGCTTTCGCGGGGAAGTCCGAAGCCAATTGGACATTCAGAAGCGGGTCGAGGCCGATATTCACTACCTGGAGAATTGGTCCTTCAGTTTGGACCTGGCGATCGTGGCCAGAACTCTGGCGCACTGTGTTATCCCCCCGAAGACTGCCTATTAGTTTTTTGGACTGCTCCAGACCCTGCGACTCCATAGTTTTTGGCTCTAGCAGGCCGTCCGACTTAGAATCTCCTTCTGCCTCGGCTTTACTGTCCACAGTCTCCGCCGCTTTCTCAGCTTTTTCCGCAGGAAAATATCTAGCAGCGTGTCACGGCGATTCCTAAGAGATAACCCAGCAGAATCGACTCTCCTTGCCGGACTCTCGTCCGGTCGGGAGAGGTCCGACAGGCTGCTACCCTTGGGGGCCGTCCAGAATCTCAGGAAGTTTTCAGGTACGCCACCTACTCGTCATCAGTACGACATAGAGTTCATGGAGATTACTAGCGCTAAGAGCGAACCGGGCCTCGGTGGCCAACTCTCGTCCTGCGCCAGGGACGGAAGAGTGGATTTGGGTCGATCCAACATGAAGCCAGGCGCGATGTCGGTTGTCAGGCCTCTCCTCGAAGGTAGGCCAAGGGCGGCAGCCTGCATAGCGATTCGCCTGTTTTTTCCCGGATGAGATGGCCGATATTGAGTCGGCCATCTTGGCTTAACTTCGAACCGAGCCACCCGCAGTTCCACGAGGCGAGATGACCAGCGAATGTATCGACAGATGGGTTGCGGCCAAGTCTCCGAATCTGCTGGAGCCGCTTTGGAGGAGATTTCGATCCTCGCCGGTTTCGGTGCGGCTGGCCAAGGGCGTGTTTTGGTCCCTGCTAGGATCGATCATTTCCCGAGGGCTTGGAGTCGTTGGTTCCATACTGGTGGCTCGCGTGCTCGGGATGACTGCGTTCGGGGAGTTCACGGCGGTTCAAAGCACCGTGGGCCTGTTCGGGACCTTCGCAGGGCTCGGACTCGGAGTTACGGCAACGAAATATGTGGCCGAGCTCCGCGAATCTCAGCCGGCTCGCTGCGGGATGGTGATCAGCCTGATTCTGGCAATCGCGGCACTGGGGGGTGTGATGGCGACCCTCGCTCTGATCCAATTCTCCGACGGGTTCGCCACTCACGCCCTGGCCACTCCAAAGCTGGGCTCGAGTCTGCGATGGGGATCTGGGTTGATCCTATTCAGCACGCTGCAGGGCGTCTATTCCGGCGCGTTGGGTGGATTTGAAGCCTTCCGCTCCGTGGCGCGGTTCAACTGGACGGCCTCATTGATTGGGACGCCACTGATGGTGGCGGGTGCCTATCTTGGCGGGCTCCAGGGTGCGATGATAGGAAGTGTGGCTCACCTCGCCGTCACGTGCGTGATAGGGCATTGCGCGCTTCTGGAACAGACATTCCGAAGCGGAATCATTCTGTCCTATGCGCCCGATTTGAGTGAGTTTGGAATTCTCTGGCGATTCAGTCTTCCTGCATTCCTTTCGAGCATACTCACCGGACCCGCGAACTGGGCCTGCAATACTCTGCTGGTGAATCAAGACCAGGGATATCAGGAAATCGCACTCCTCAACGCCGCCGGACAGTGGAAGAACTTTCTCAGTTTCCTGCCCCTCACCATGACCACGGTGTTAGTGCCGATGTTCGCCAGCGTCTACCACTCTGGGAGGATTGCCGAATTCCAAAAATTGCTTCGACGACAGGTGATGCTGAGCGCGGCCTTGTGCCTCCTCCTGGCAACTCCGCTCTGTTTATTGTCGCCGGTGATTCTGGATTTCTACGGCCCCGGGTTCAGGCGCGGAATGCTGGTGTTCGTCATCACCCTCTCCGGCACCGCAGCAGTGGCCGCCTCTAACCTAATGTCCCGAGCGATGCAGTCGTGCGGTCGGGCCTGGCTGGATCTTGCGTTCAGCGGGCTCTGGGCCTTTGTTCTGCTGGCTGGCTCCTTTCTTCTGGTTCCCGCTTACAAGGCGGTGGGGATTGCGATCGCCCACATCCTGGCGGTGGCTGCCCTTGGGCTTTGGCAATGGCTCGTGCTCCGAAAGCTTCCAGCTGACGACGCGCCATGATGGAAATCAGCTTTATCAGCACCGATTAGTCAGCTCCTCGATTCATGAGCCAAGCATCCCACGCCTACAAAACGGCCCGTCCCGCCGCAGTCGTCATAACCACGAAAAACCGAATGGACGATCTGCGAAAGGCTGTGATCTCCGCGCTTAGCCAGACCGCTGAACCAGAGGTTCTCGTTCTAAACGATGGATCCACCGATGGGTCTGCCGAAATGCTGGCGAGGGAGTTTCCAGAGGTCTCGGTTCAGAGCAGTCAGCAGTCCTTGGGGCTGATCGCCCAGAGAAACCGAGGCGCGCGATTGGTTGCGGCTCCCATTGTGTTTTCCATCGATGATGATGCGGTCTTTTCCTCCCCGCGAATCGTTGACCAGACCCTTGCCGAGTTTGATCATCCGCGCGTCGGCGCAGTTGCCATTCCCTTCATCGATATCAATCAAGGCCCGGAGATGAAACAGCTGGCACCGGACAAGAATGGCATCTTCGCAGCGTATAGTTTTATCGGGACGGCCCACGCTCTCAGACGAGAACTGTTTCTGTCGCTAAAGGGATACAGGGAGGTCTTGTTTCACCAGGGGGAAGAAGAGGATTTTTGTGTTCGAATGCTCAACGAGGGGTACATCGCGCGCTCAGGAAACTCGGACCCGATCCATCATTTCGAATCCCCGCGACGGAGTTGGGAGCGAATGGACTACTACGGATCACGAAACAAGATTCTCTATACCTGGCAGAACGTCCCGTTTCCTTACGTGATTCCGCACTTGATGGCCACTTCGGTCAAAACGTTGACCTACAATTTTTGCCCTCGTCGATTGCGAACGCGATTGCGAGGTCTGTTGTCTGGTTACGCGAGCGGAGTGACCGGCCGCAGCGTGCGGCAACCGGTGCTCAGATCAACCTATCGGTTGAGTCAGGAGTTGAAGTCGCATGGACCAATCCCCCTCAGCGTTATCGAAAATCGGTTGCCTAAAATTGGCGGTTATTAATTCAGCCTCAGTGAATTTATGTCCAAAGCTTCTCCCATAGACCGACGGACAAGACTCAAGATCAAATGCAAGGGCTCCGCACCTCAGATTGTGGTTTTGTGGTGGCTCTTGGTGATTCAGAGTTCGGGGTCTTTCGGGCAAACAAACTTGGCAGGGGAGGTTCAGATGAAGAACCCTCCGACGCTGAGCATTATCGGACCGACAAACCCCGTGCCCACCTTCCTGAACCGGGCCATGGTCAGCCATACCAACTCGGTGTTTCGTTACTCGGGTGCCAGGAGCGAAACTTGGGGTGACATCTATCCGAAGGGTTATTTTACCATAGCTGCGGGCATCACCGGGTCTTATGCGCAGATCCCCTTCAGAATCGAGTTCGAGATCGATGCTCAGGAGTTTGAGTTCCTCACCCTGGGCACGGGTGCACGCTACCGCGTCAAGATTGATCGGGAGTACGTTGGACTCGACGAGATCTCCACTCCGCTTCCTGATGGCAACTTCTACTGGGTGAGGCTTCAGTTCGACAGCAAGCATCGGCGCGCGGTTTCGATAGAAGGAAACGGGCTGGCATTCGGAGGCATTGCTTTAGGAGGGGACGATCAAGTTTACTTTCCAGAGATACCCCTCGGTCCCCGCTGTATCGTGCTGGGCGACTCGTTCACGGAAGGCCTGCTCTCCTTCGCGCAGCGATTGAGCGGGCTCACCGGCTGGGAGATATGGGGTTCCGGCGTCGGTGGAATCGGTTACATGAATCCCGGGCCCCCAGGCAGGGTCCAGTTCATCGCCCGGGTGCAATCGGACGTCATCCGGAACCATCCGGACGTGGTCCTCATTGCGGGGGGAATTAACGACGCCGCGTATCCAGTGAATGTCCTGCGGACGCAGGCTCAGGCCCTCTACGATGCGATCGGCACGAATCTCCCCTCCACCCGATTGGTGGTCCTAGGTCCGTGGTGGCCACGCGGCGTTCCCCCTCAGTTCATCCTGGATACCAGAGACGCGCTCCAGGAGGCCGCGCTAAGCCGAGGGCTTGATTTCATCGACCCGATTGTGGCCACGAACACAGCGCAAAGAAACGTCGGCTGGATCACCGGCACCGGGTACATCGGTAGCCCCCAAGGCGACGGCAACGCAGACCTTTACATCAGCAGCGATCATACGCATCCCACCGATCTCGGTCATCAGTATCTCGCCGTTAGGCTGCTAGAAAGGCTTCGGCTGCTTCGAGTCGATGATCCGACTCCCAAGATCGAAATCTCCTTTCCTCAAAGCCTGCAAGTTCACGGGAAAGTGGGCCGCACCTACCTGATTCAGTTCAAAGACACGTTGAAGGCAAGTGACTGGGCCAATGCCTCAACGTTGAGCCTTCTGTCGAGCCCACAGGCTTGGCCGGACCTCAGCTTGAGGGGCTTACAGAACCGGTTTTACCGCGCTCTGTTGCTTCCGTGATTTCGTCGCGTCGATATCCCCACCCTCCACCCAGCCGAG
>JAYTTC010000363.1:0-5938 GCA_043745255.1 Verrucomicrobiales bacterium | reverse complement strand
TAAGCAAACTTTCCCATGCTCATCGAACGGTGCTGGTTTTGCACGAGTTCGAAGAGCTGGAATACAAAGAGATCGCAAAACGGATGGCATGTTCGATTGGGACAGTGATGTCCCGCTTATTTTACGCGCGCAGGCGCATGGCAAATTTAATGGCTGCTTACAAACGAGAGGAGTTGAGCTGATATGAACGATGATTTAGCGATCAGACTTCAGACCTACCTCGACGGCGAAATGGCCGGCGGGGAGAAGGTCGAGATGGAAACCCAACTCGCCCGGGACCCGGAACTTCAGGCCTTGGCTGGCGAGCTGAACATGGTGACGCGTGCGCTCCGAGAGAGCGACCCTCTAGTGAGCGTCCCTGAGACCCGCGAATTTTACTGGAGCCAAGTGCAGCGACGCATTGCGGCTGAAGAGGCGTCCGCACAAAGTCCGGTGTCTACCGCCTCAGCCGGGTTTGCGACTTGGCTGCGCCGCGCCGTGTTACCCCTCAGCGGACTGGCAGCTGCCTGCCTGATGTTGATGACCACCCTCCGCTCCGGTTCGCCGGTCTCCTCGCATGAGGATACCGAAAGCCCTCTGGACGAGACCGGCGCTCTGACCTTCCGCTCCGAGTCCCAAAAAGTGACCGTGGTTTGGCTCTACGACAAAGAGCAAGCCTCACTCGACATTCCCGCTGGCACGGTGAATTGAAAGCGACTAGATGATGCGTTCCCCCTCCGCTCTCTGGAAAAAGTTCATCGCCTTGCTGATACTCGGCCTGGCCTCCGGAGCCATTTTTGCGGCCGATGTTAAACTGGAAGCGCTGCTCGTTTGGGCAACCAACGACGGAACTTCCCCGAAGCCAGAACACCGACCGATTGGCCCGGCTTTGAAGAAAAAGTTCGAGAACATGCCCTTCAAGTGGAAGAATTATTTTGAAGAGAAGCGTGTTCAGTTCAACATCACCACCAACGCCTATACCAAGGTCGAGGTCAACAACGCCTGCTATTTCGACGTCAAGGATCTGGGTGAAGGCAGGATCAAGGTAAAGCTCTACGGCAAGGACAAAGAAGTGATCCGGCACGAGAAGCCGCTTCCGGATGGGGAGACACTTATCATCGCGGGCGATGACAAGAACGACCACAGCCAGAGCGCGTGGTTTATCGTCATCCGCCACAACAATTCTGCGGTTCCCGCCAAGCCGGCGAAGTAATAGCCTCTCTCGCGGTTTCCCTTCTGTAGTGTCGTTCGTATCGAACGATCGGGCCGAGGGGATGGGCCGATACGCTCTACAGTTCGGGCGTTATCTTAAATTGGGCTTGCGATCGGATCAAAATCGCAAAAGATCGGCCTCATGGAGGATCCCAGTTTCAAGAAGGCACCACCCAGGCTTCCTATCGTCATCGTTCCGTATCCTTTGTTTCTGATTACCTTCAACACCCTCGCCCGAGCGAGGACGCTGGCAACGCAGACCACTCAGGACGCATTTGTGCTGCATGCGCGAGAGGGAGCGAAACGGGGAGCCTCAGTCGGTCGCTATGTGATTATGCCGGATCATCTCCACTTCTTCTTGAGATTTAACGCGGACATCACCCTTGGGCGATGGGTCGCCGGCTTGAAAAGAAGACTGAGTGATGCGCTCGTTAAACAGGGTATCAACTCCGCGCACATCCCAGGGTGTAAGCTCCGCGGACATTGGCAACCAGGCTTCTTTGATCATCTCTTGCGAACAGATGAGAGCTATGCGGAGAAGTGGGCTTATGTGTGGAAAAATCCGGTCCGAGCAGGATTGGTGCGCTCGCCTGAGCAGTGGCCCTATCAAGGCGAGATTGTTCGCATTGATAGAGCGTGACGTGTCCAATCTGCATCTTCATCTGGCATGGATGCTTGGGCGGGGATGGGCCGATACGGCCCACGCTACAGAACTGCACTTCGGCTTCTGTAGTGTCGTTCGTATCGAACGATCCGGCCGGGGATGGGCCGATACGGCCCACGCTACAGAACTGCACTCCGGCTTCTGTAGTGTCGTTCGTATCGAACGATCGGGGCCGGGGATGGGCCGATACGGCCCACGCTACAGAACTGCAGTCCGGCTTCTGTAGTGTCGTCCGTATCGAACGATCGGGGCCGGGGATGGGCCGATACGGCCCACGCTACAGAACTCCAGTCCGGCTTCTGTAGCGTCGTTCGTATCGAACGATCCGGCCGAGGGATGGGCCGATACGGCCCACGCTACAGCTAATGCGTCTGGATCCTGCGATGTTGTTATCAGCGGCGAGGGAGATGATCTCGGCTTCGAAACAGCTTCAAACCCCACCACCCCACCCACAGGACCACAGTTCCGACGAGCAACATGGCAAGGATGCGAAGAGTTTTTGCACGCTTGAGCATCTGCTGGTTTTCCACCTGATGGGTCATCTTCAAAAGCTGAAATTCGGCATCCACGGATGGGGCAGCAGACCGCTCCTCGCGCAATTGGGCCACGAACCAATGCCCTGTTCCGACGTGAGAAAATGGATCCGGTAATTTGGCCATCTGCTCGCTGCTTGGGGGATCAAATCCACATTCACGCCAACCCTGGGCTGAGTGCTGCGTCCAAAGCCGCACCCAGCCTTGGTTCTCAGCCATCACTTTGAGTCGCTCCCAGAACTTTCTTCGGAGCTCGTCCGCATACTCAAAGTGAGCGAAGACCTCGCTATGAATCCTCGCCTCCGTTCCCACCACATGAACCCCGAGGATTCCAAGCACTTCGCCGGTGTCCGACTCCGCCACTTGGAATTCCTTAAAACGCCGATCCAGATCCGCCGCAGGCAGATTCTCCAACTGCCAAAGGGAATGAAGTGCGGGGAAATCATCCAAGGTGGCACGACGAATCGAGCGCAAGGGAACGTTCACGTCGGCGATCCTAGTGATTCGGCAGGAGCCGTAAAGAGCGAGGTGAGGTCAGAAGCGTCTCAGGAAATCCTCGTAGGCCAGGCGGATCCCCTGCTCCAGGGCCACTCGAGGCTTCCATCCGAGCGCAAACAGCCGGGAGCTATCCATCAGCTTGCGCGGTGATCCATCCGGCTTGCTGGTGTCCCAAATGATCTGCCCCTGATAGCCAACCGATCCCGCGACGGTTTCGGAGAGTTGCCGAATGCTCACCTCGCTGCCGCTTCCAATGTTGATGAATTGCTCCTCGTCGTAATGGTGCATCAGATGAAGGCATCCCAGAGCGAGATCATCCGCATAGAGGAACTCCCGAAGCGGAGAACCCGTTCCCCAGCAAGTCACCGTTGGTGTTTGATTCACTTTCGCTTCATGAAACTTGCGGATGAGGGCCGGGAGCACATGCGAGGTCTGCAGATCGTAGTTATCGTTGGGACCGTACATGTTTGTCGGCATGGCGCTGATAAAGCAGCAGCCGTGTTGGCGTCGATACGCTTGGCACATCTTTATTCCGGCGATCTTCGCCACCGCGTACCATTGATTGGTAGGTTCCAACGGACCGGCGAGCAACTGCTCTTCCTTCATTGGCTGCGGCGCATGCTTGGGATAGATGCAGGAGCTGCCCAGGAAGAGCAACTTCTTGACCTTGGCCAGATGCGCACCGTGGATGAGATTGTTTTGGATCTGGAGATTCTGATAGAGGAAATCCGCCGGCTGTGTGTCGTTCGCCAGGATGCCGCCCACTTTCGCGGCCGCGATGATCACATATTCAGGCTTTTCCGCAGCGTAGAAGGCATTCACGGATGTGGCATCCAACAGATCGACCTCTGCACGCGTCCTGCCGAGAATATTCTGATAGCCCTGTCGGATGAGTTCACGATAGATCGCGCTACCCACCAAGCCCCGATGACCCGCGACGTAGATCCGAGAAGACTTATCCATGGTCGTCATGAGATCAAACGCTAGTGAAGAGTTCCCGGAATTCCAATTTTCGTTTTCGTAAGTCAGCAAACCAGAGGGCGATGAACCCCAGCACCAACGGTGCGCCCCATCCCAGAGCCTGGGCCATCGTCCCAGGAACAGCCCACACCCTCACGCCGCGAGGCGTGAGGGGTGATCGATTTGGATCAGGAAGGTCTGGTCATCATGCAACGGCGCGGAGCCTTGAAACGCGGAGAGCGTTTCCACCAGATCCTGCACCAGAGCGTCCGCCGCGACGCCACCTCGGGTATGTCGCTGGCACCACTCCTTGAGTCGATTCAGTCCGAAGAATTCTTTGCGCTCGTTGCGACCTTCGGTGATCCCGTCGGTGTAGAGCAAAAACCCGCCCTTTTCCGGCCAGGTAAATTCAGTATGGGGATACGCCTGCTCGGCGAGCACACCAAGCGGGAGACCCTCGGCGTTGACCTCCTGAACTTCTTCCTTTCCCGGGTCGAACACGAGCACCGGACCGTGTCCCGCGCTCGCGACGCGCGCACGCCGCTGTGCCACGTCCACGAAGACGAGCTGTGCGGTGATGAACATCTCCACCGCTGCGAGATCGGGATAAAGGCGCTGATTTACTTTTCCGAGAAAATCACCCGGTCGGATCGCCCATTCCTGGAGCGCGTGGAGGTGGCTGCGAAGCATCCCTGCCAGAATCGAGGCCGCGATTCCCTTCCCCATCACGTCCGCGATCACCAGCAGCACTCCCTGGTCACCCCACGGAAGCACATCGAAAAAATCTCCTCCCACCTCGCGTGCGCTGATGCACTGGCCGGCGAGACTGACCCCAGGAAGTTGAGGAATCTGCCGAGGGAGCAGCGCGCGCTGAATCGAGCGCGCCACCTGGAGGTCATGCTCCACGATTAGGGAAACGATTCGCTCCGGAGGAACGCACTCCACCGGAGCGAGCGCAGCCGGCAGGAGCCGTGGCGCGCGACGACGCACCAGCACCATTCGGTTCGATTCCGTTCCTAAAAGATAGTCCATCGAGTCCACCAGCGATCGAATGACGTAGAGGCCGCGGCCGCTCTCGCTCAGATCGTCCGGGAGTTCGACACAAGACGGCAAAGAAAAACCCAGCGTGTGGTCTATCAGATGACACTCCACCTCCTCTGAGTGAACCATGAGAAGCAGTTCGATGGGGTGGACGGAACGTTCGGCTTCGGTGTTTTGCACCGCGTTCGCTGCAGCCTCGGTCAGCACCAATTCCCACTCGGCTTGTTCCTGAGAGCTCACACCCTGTCCGGCCAGAAACCTCGATGCGTCCTTGGCAAGTTGGCGAGAAGCTCGCAGATCGCAGGGGACTGCGAGCCGCAAGCACGGGGAGATGGACGGGGAAACGTGCAAGTCCGCATCCTCGTCCGAATCGGCATCTCTTTGACGAGCTTCCTGGGACACGTGAAAAAGGAGATCGACTGTTTGATCTTTGCAGACTTGCGATCAACTCGTGATCTCAAACAACCGATTCATTCGAGTGAGCTCGAGCATCTGCCGCACCGCCGGAGTGGGGCGAAGCAGACGTAATTTTCCGTTCCTAGCACACATGGTCTTGAAGAGCGCGATGAGAGCCCCAAGGCCGCTGCTATCCACAAAGCGCGTGTTTGAGAGATCCACCTCCAAAGAGGTCTGGGTTGGAGTGAGTGCGGCGCGGGTCTGATCTCGGAAGAAATTGGAGTTAGCCGCATCGAGTTCGGCAAACCCGACCACGCGAAGGGTGGTTCCTGTGGAGGACGGCTCTGGGTCCGCCCCAGTGATTGGACTAGTAGCTGGTTCTTGCATGCTTCGATAGGTTGGTGTGGAGCGAGACGCTCCACTTATCAAGATGCTCAGCAGATGCAGGGCCAGCAGCGTGGAGGTTGCTATGCTTAAAACACGGCCTATCCGCAGGACCTATCGGCAGTTCCTACCCAATCGTCGGAGCAACTCTTGCCGCTCATGGAAAGGCCGGGGGGATGGGCCGATACGGCCCACGCTACAGAACTGCAGTCCGGCTTCTGTAGTGTCGTCCGTATCGGACGATCCGGGCGGGGATGGGCCGATACGGCCC
>JAYTTC010000362.1:0-5939 GCA_043745255.1 Verrucomicrobiales bacterium | reverse complement strand
AGTCAATCCGCCGAACCGGTAAGCGATCGAGCCGTTCAGCCAGATCACAATACCGTCGTCGGTGATGTGACTGAGCAGGAGGGCCAGACCGTTGGTGGGTCCGCCACCCTCGAAGGTCCGACGGAAGTAATAGGTGATAATTGCCTTGCCGTCGGTGCCGAGCAACGGAAGAGGCGTGGCGAAGGGGAGCGGGAGAATTGAATCATCGACTCCGAAGAGCGAATTTCCGGTGCTCCATTCAGAATCATTGAAGGAATTCTGATTCCAAGTAGCGCCGACAGGAGGATTGGTGCCGTCGGCGTAGTAATGCCAGGAGCTCTCCATTTCCACCAGGGTGAAGGTGGCACCCACGCTCACAGCACTACCAGCAGCCAAGGCATTGGCCTTGGCGGCGTTGTCGGTGAGGTTCTTCGGGACGATGAAGTAGCGTGTGCTGGCCTTCAGCGGGCCCGCAGGGGTGATCGCAAAGGACTTGAACGAGTCATCGGCATTCACGATCGCAGAGATACCCAACGTCTCCCCCTGAAGGTTGGTGATGGTGTAGTTCCCAATCGTGGTCGCTGCAGGCACCTTCATGCGCTCTGAGAAGTTGATGGTGATCGATTGACCCGCATCATCCAGCAGAGCGGAGAGGAGGGTCGGAGCATTGGTGTCCGCCACCACATGCAGGACCGCGTTGCTGCTGGTCACAGGCGTAGTGGCTCCGGTTCCACCGGTGACCTTGACGGAATAGAGTGCGTTATTGTCCGCCAGAGTGACCAAATCCAGATTCAGGATGCGATTCGTTGCGCCAACAATCTTGGTAGCTCCCTTGGACCACTCATACTTGTAGGGAGGATTTCCTTCATGCTGCACGTCGAATTTCGCACCGGTCCCCTCGGTGACCGTGATGTCCTGGGGTTGACGGGTGATCTTAATCGCCCCAGTAAGACGATTGGTGTAGGTATGGATCAGCTCAAAATCAAATCCTGAAATGGTGGTGGTCTTGATACGGCTATGAACCTCCACGGCCACCACATTGTTCGGTCCGGGAACGAAGGCACCTCCGGGGAGCGTAATCACCCGTCCGCCGGTGGCACCCAGCTTGGCAGCGGTGCCGGTACCGCTTGCGTAGGTCGTGTAAACCGGCTGGAGCACGGTCGCAGCGATGTTGGTGCGGTAGACCTCCTTGCCGTTGATATACACCACGGCACCGTCGGCGGCAGTCATTCGCATACTGAAGGTGCCATTGAACAAGCTACCCGTGATCGGCACCCATTGACGATAATAGTAAGTCGTCGAAGTGTACTCGGTATCCGTAACGTTGTTCCAACAGCAGATCGCAGTGGCCACGCCAGGGGCAGGCCAACCGCGGTAGAAAGGAGTGACACCGTTATAAGGCAGGTCGAAGTCACGATTGGGCTGCGCCCAGGCGGTGTCGAAGAAGCGGGAATTGGGTTCGGGATACGCCCCGCCGTCTGCGAAACGCCATTCGGAGCCAGAGATCAACAACTCTTCCACGGTGGTAAGAACCATGGTAATCGGAACGATGATGTTCCCGTTGGTATCCGCGACATTCTTAACGATCACCACCCAGTCCTTGTTCATGGCTACTTCACTTCCCACGGAAACGATTACATTAGTGGTGAGCTTCTGGTTGCCGGGAGTGTAGATGTCGGAGACCTGGTTTTCCGTGGTGCCGGTCTTGACCGTGTAGTTGGCAACGTCGAGCGTCGTATTCGTGTCCATCCGTTCCGAGAACGTCAGGAAAATTTCAAACAGATTAGTGCTGTGGCGAACAGCGGAAATGAGCGTCGGCGGGGTCGTATCAGCAGCGGCTGCGGAAAACGCCAGCTTGGACAGAGCGAACGCCAGGACCAGTGAAGCAAGGAGGATACGTCGCATAGGTTGTTAACTTCTAGTTTGGTACGATAACACGTGTTAATGCTCTCCCGAAAGAGGGCTAGCAGGGGTGAGACACCATCCTTCGACGCCACCGTCCAAGGTCCGCGCTTTCTTTCGGGAATGCAGTTGAGACAAGAGCATGAGTTTCAAAATTTGGCAACTCGGAAAACGGATCTAGAGCAAAGTCGAGCTCACAAAACGCATATTCATACCGAGACCGAGGGAGACAGAGTCACCGTCGCTCACAAACAACGGATGTCAACTCGCAGATTCGAAACTTTTTTTGTCCGGCAATCAATTCAGGTCCAACATTTTAGGCCATTTCACAAAGCACGAGTGGCAAGCGGAACAAAGCAGGATCCTCGTCCGAGACCCCAGTTTTCCCCACTGCTCAAGGAAAGAAATAGGATGAGCGCTCCAAGCCTACTTTTCCCTTCCCGCTGCCCGCCGGCTAACGCAACCTCCTGCCTCCATATGAACTCGTTGTTCGACCTTTCCAATGAAGTCGCAGTGGTCCTCGGCGGCACGGGTGTTTTGGGCGGAACCCTGGCCGAAGGGTTGGCCTCTGCCGGAGCTCGCGTGGCGATTCTTGGTCGCAGTCAAGAACGCGGCGACGCCCGGGTTCGCGCCATCGTCGAGAAGGGCGGCACAGCTGCATTTTTCAGCGCGGACGCCGTTCAGCGCGACACTCTCGCCGCCGCGCACCTGGCAATCGCGGCTCAATTGGGAGCTCCGTCGATCCTGATCAACGCCGCTGGAGGCAATGACCCGAAGGTCACCGTCACTCCCGAGCGCTCATTCGAATCCATTGCCCTGGCGGACTGGCAGGCCAATTTCGATCTCAACCTGGTGGGTGGCGCACTGATTCCGTGTCAGGAGTTCGGGCCGGGCATGTGTTTGCGCGGACGCGGCAGCATCATCAATATCGCCAGTGTCTCAGCCCATATTCCCCTCTCTCGCGTGGTGAGCTACTCCGCCGCCAAGGCCGCAGTCCTCAGCCTAACTCAATTCCTTGCTCGCGAGTGGGCGATGAAGGGCGTCCGGGTCAACAGCCTGACACCTGGTTTTTTTCCGGCGGAGCAAAACCGCAAGTTGCTCTTCAGCGAGGACGGAAGCCCCACCTCTCGCACACAGTCGATCTGGACGCATACCCCCATGAAACGATTCGGTACTCCCGAGGAATTAGTCGGAGCCGCAGTATTCCTCGCCAGCCATCGAGCCAGCTCTTTCGTCACCGGTACAGACATCACCGTAGACGGCGGTTTCCTCTGTCAGACCATCTAGCCCTCCATCGATCCCCACCCCCATGAGCGTCCCTACCCCCCTACCCGGTTTGATCGCCCAGGCCACCGCGACTTCAGGATCGCTCACCGCCGACGAAGTTACCGACATCGTCTCACGCACCTGTCCGGTAGAGCAATATCGCGGCAAACGCGTTCTACTCGTGATACCGGACGGCACCCGCACTGCGCCGGTGGGACTTCTGTTCAAGATTCTCTTTGAGCAAATCGGAGCCGTCACGGGATCACTCGATATCATCGTCGCGCTAGGCACTCACCAGCCCATGAGTGAAACTGCGATTCGCGAACGGCTGGAGATCAGCGACGCGGAACGTACTTCGACCTATCGCAAGGTTCAGTTTTTCAATCACGAGTGGGACAATCCCGAAGCGCTGCAGGTGGTGGGCACCCTCCAGGCTGACGAGATACAGAAGCTCTCCGGCGGGCGATTTAGCATGGAGGTGCCGGTGGAAATCAATCGACGGATCTTCAACTACGATGAGCTCATTATCATTGGCCCGGTTTTCCCTCACGAAGTAGTCGGGTTTTCGGGGGGGAACAAGTATCTGTTCCCCGGGATCGGCGGACCAAAGATTCTCAACTTCTTTCATTGGCTGGCGGGCGTGATCACCAATCCGCGCATCATCGGCAATAAGTGGACCCCGGTTCGCAAGGTGGTGGATCAGGCGGGCGCAATGGTGACGATCCCCAAGAAATGTTTTGCCATGGTGGTCACCCCGGACAAACGCCTGGCGGGCCTGTTCAGCGGCACACCGGAAGGTGCCTGGGATGCGGCGAGCCGACTCTCCGATCAGGTTCATATCCTCTACAAAGACCATCCCTACAAGACAGTCCTGTCGGTGTTGCCTCCGATGTATGACGAGGTGTGGGTGGGAGGAAAAGGCATGTACAAACTTGAGCCGGTGGTCGCCGACGGCGGAGAAGTGATCCTTTACGCTCCGCATATCCGGGAGATCTCGATCACGCATGGAGAAATCATTCGGCAGCTGGGATACCATTGCCGGGACTACTTCCTCAAACAATGGGATCAGTTCAAGGATTTCCCCTGGGGAGTCATCGCCCACTGCACGCATGTCCGCGGTATCGGGACCTACGAAAACGGCGTGGAGAGCTGTCGAGTCCAGGTCACTCTCGCCACCGGAATCCCGGAGTCCGTCTGCCGTCAGATCAACCTCGGATACCGGGATCCCGCGAGCATCCGGATCGAGGACTTCGCCAACCGCGAGGACGAGGGGGTCCTACTGGTCCCGAGGGCCGGTGAAATGTTGTATCGATTGAAGAATCCTCCCGCCTGGGCGCAGATCGAGTCCGCCTGAGCTCCCAGGATCCGAACCCTTCCGGACTCAAGGGAGCGTCGAGTTCAGACGATTCTATGGACAATTGAGTTGTTATCGGACCCAGCTCGAAAGACCTGCGGTTCAGGGTTAGGTTGTGCTCCGAGTCGTCAATGAAACGCTTGTTCTTAGTCCTGTGGTGGCTGGGTACGCTCCAAGTCCTGGCGGCCCCTATCGGCACGCTCCAGACAGTCCTGTTTCAGTTTCGCGAGCCGAATCTACGGCGCTACCAGGTTCCCATCCCCCCCTCCGAGGACGCGGCACTGCGGGGGTCCGCCCAGTGGCTCTATGCCCGACTGGCTGACAAACCCGATCAAACCGTGGAACTAGGCTCGAGGATCGTTCTCACTCCGGCTCCCGGAATCTCGGTCCTGACCTTGATTGCGAATCGACCCCTCAGACTGCCAACGGAACTTCACCCAGGAATATGGAGTCTACAGGCACCGGACGCCTATACCGCCGCCGAGGAGGCGCAGGCCTTGAGCGCACTGCCGGGTGTGCTGGCCTGTTATCCTGCCATGCGACGTCCATGGGCCCTCCAGGACCTGTACGCTCCCACTCCAAGCGATCCCTATTTCTCACAGCAGTGGCATCTCGAGAACCGTGCGGACAGCGGGCCCAGCAAAGGTCTCGACGTAAACGTCCGAGCCGCCTGGTCGATCACCCAAGGGTCGAATGTCACCGTCGCCGTGGTGGACGACGGCGTGGAAATGACACACCCCGATTTGGTGCAGCGTTTCGTCGGCGGGCCACATTTCAGTTTTCTAGACAACACCACCAACGCCGGACCGAGCACCCTCAGTGCCTCACACTCCACTTCCGTCGCAGGCCTTATCGGTGCGACCGGCAACAATCAACGGGGAGTGATCGGAGTCGCTCCCTCGGTAAGAATGGCCAGTTGGGTCATCTTCCTTGGAAACGCATTCTCGCTCGACTCCATCGCCATGAAGTCAATGTTCGAATACCGATCGAATGTGGTCGATATCCAAAATCACAGCTGGGGGACAGGTGGGACCTTTCTCTATGCCCTGAGCGCTTTGGAGGACATTGGAATCAGTAATTCGGTCACCGCAGGTCGCGGAGGCCGAGGTGTTAGTCTAGTGCGAGCGGCCAGCAACTACCGCGCTAGCCAAGGCGACGCCAATGCCGACGGATATGCAGCCGATCCGCGAGCCATTACCGTGGCAGCCGCACGAAGCGACGGGCGGGCGGCTCGCTATAGCAATCCGGGAGCCTGTGTGCTGGTGGCAGGCCCCAGCGCTGAGTCCATGCCCGCAGGAAGTCCGCTGGATCTTAGCTTCCCCACCCTGGTGACCACGGACCGAACCGGAAGCAGCGGGAGAAACCCCGTTGTCACCACAACGGACTCGGCGGACTACCGATTCGGATCCACCGGATTCGATGGCACCTCAGGATCCAC
>JAYTTC010000361.1:0-1639 GCA_043745255.1 Verrucomicrobiales bacterium | reverse complement strand
GGTGATGATCGAGAGCTGCGAGGGGTCGAAGCCTGCCACCCCCTTCACCGTCGCAAACCACAATCGTCCATCGGGAGTGCGCGCCACTCCCGGATCACCTTGGCAACGGGCGCTATCAAGGAGCATCCCGTCATGACGGTCTAACAGCAAGGGCTGAATCTCTTTGTCGGATCCTTCAGCCGCACGATGAAGCTCATTCTCACTTAACCCCACGATGCCATAGGAGCTCGATGCCCAGAGCCACCCTAGACCGTCCCTGACCAGCGAACTGAGCGTATATGCGGGCAACCCGTTCCGCTCATTGAGGGTCACTGCACGCTGTCCTGGACGAAATCGGATGAGGCCGCCGCTGCGGAACCCGATCCAGAGTCCGCCCTCGGCGTCGGCGCACAGTGCACTGACTGGAGGGGCAGGCAGGGCGGTTTCAAGCGGGATCGCCTCAAGATGCTCCGGATGAATCCGGAAAAGAACCTCACGGCTTGCCAGATAAACCTCTCCTGACGAGGCTTCGGCGAAGTGATTCACCGTGGTCAGATCGGTGTGGTAGTTCACATCGTGGAGCGTGAAGCGGCCGTCCTGAAAGACCAGGAAACCTCGATCGGTTCCGATGTAGAGAACTCTGCGGCTGTCCTCGAACAGCGTCAGGATTTGCCTCGATCCGATGAGCTCTACTGCCTCCCTGTCCCAGCTATTTGATCCGCTGTGCCAAAGCCCTTGCCCTTCGGTTCCTACCCAGAACGCGCCATCTTGAGTGCGACACACCGAACGAACGGCCGAGATCTGATTCGCGAGCGGTACGGCGTTGACCACTCCGTTGCTCATCACGAGTGTGTCGCCGAGTTGGGTGAGGAAAACCACGCTGTTGTCCGCTGCGGGTGCGATCGCGGTAATCTGACTTTCACCCGACTCTGGGCGATCGCCGTGGAACACCTCCACGCGACGGGGCGTCAGTTGCACCACGCCGCCCGCACCGCCTCCGACAAAGATGTTTCCTTCCGGGTCCTCAAAGAGGGACGTGATATGACTGTGTGTCAGCCCCTCTCGAACCAGCGCTCGTTGTACCTGACCGTCGTTTCGGAAGAGCACTAAGCCGCCGAGGAATCCCCCCGCCCAGAGCTGACCTTTCCGATCCTCGAGCAGGCTGACGAGCGGGTCGCGAAAGTCTGTTGGATACAGGCGTTCTTCCGCGATCTGTTGGTGATAAACCCGGCGTAGCCGATCGGGACTGGAAATCCACACTCCTCCGCCGTGCGCTCGCTCGAGACCGTTGAAGCGAGGGCCTTGCTCGGGCGCTCGATCCACAATTTCCCAATTCTCCTGAGACCGTTTGGCAATGATTGAATCGGTTCTCGCCCAGAGCGTGCCTTCCAGATCGCAGACCAACCTCCAGGGAGAGATGTCGTTCGTGGCTCGAGGGGGCGATGGCACAACCTCCAATTGATCTCTGACGACTCGATAGATCCCAGAGACGCATCCCAAGTAGACCTGCCCTTGGAGATCCTCAGCAAGACTTTCGATATTCCCTCCAGCCCTATGAAGGTCTTTGGTGAACCTCCGCCACTCCTGATGTTGGTGCAGGATCAGATTGTCTTCCGCTCCGATCCAGAGCCGACCCTCGCGATCACCTAGCATTGAAAGA